>CAZRMA010000076.1:0-11933 GCA_964600655.1 uncultured Ignavibacteriaceae bacterium | reverse complement strand
TTAGAAACTCAGGATACATAGTTGCAGACTCATAAGATTCGCCTTTTATTGCATCTTCTAAATTTTCTTTTGTTGATTTTACTTCAAACTTTGGTTCAATCTTTCCAGCTTTAACGTCTAATTGTTCTAATACTGCTCTGTGATTATTTGCATGAATTTTTTCAGCTTTAGAAGCAGCTTCAAATAGTAAAGCAATTTTATTTAAACCTTCTTCTTTAGCTTTATTTGAGTATGCCATATACTTAGCACTCGCAGTTGTTTCACCGGTCAAAGCTTCCTTCAAATTATCTATAGTAACTAATTCTGCTTTGGTCGGGTTCTTTGCAAAATTTGATGACCCGGCAACTAATACAGCAAACAATACAACTAATAATGTTTTTAATTTCATCTTTAACTCCTTTTGATTGTTTAATAAATTTTACACATCAAAGTTACATTCAGGAGTCTAAAATGAACTTTAAACATTTCTTAAAATTTGATTAAAAAAATTATACGTCATCCGGTTCGGCAAATGACGGATTATTTCTGCATCTAAAAAAAGTTCATGCAAATTTATTCAATGATTAATGAAATAAAATAATGTTCCACTTCGACAGGCTCAGTGTGACAATTTTGAATTTTAAGGCTTTTATATTAGACAGAAGGGAAATAAATAAAAACCGTTGTCCCCTTTTGGGGCTGGCTTTTTATTTCAAGCTTAATGTTTTGAAGATCGGAGAGTTTTTTTACAATTGCCAAACCAAGTCCATTCCCCATTATCTTTGAGTTTCTTGATTCATCAGCGCGGTAGAACCTGTCAAATATTTTATCAACTTGCTCATTCGTCATTCCAACGCCATCATCTTTTATTGAACAAACCACTGATGAATTATTTTTAACGATATTAACTTTAACTTTTGATCCGGGTTCAGAATATTTAACTGAGTTGGAAATAATATTTTCAAAAATAATATCCATCATTTCAGGGTCAGCTTTTACAAAAATATCATCCGATTTATCCTCAATTTGCACAGCTAAATTTTTTAATTCAATTTGATTCCGCAGCCGCAGTAATACGGGTTTTATCTTATCACCTATTTTGCACTGGACAGCTTTGGGGATTATTTTTCCGCTTTCATACCTGGCAAGCATAAGTAATTGATCTATAAGATTGGACATCCGATTAACTTCAGTAATGCAGTATGTTATTTTATTTTCGTACTGTTCAACTTCTCTTGGTTTCCTGATTAAAACCTCCAGAGTCCCTTTTATAACTGCAAGCGGAGTGCGCAGCTCATGAGAAGCATCGGCAGTAAATTGTTTTTCACGTAATACTGCATCTTCAAGTCTATCTAAAAGATTGTTTAATGTTGAAGTTAGTTGATACAACTCATCATTGTGCACAGGCAGTTCAATACGCTCATTAAGATTTTCTTTAGTAATTCTCTCCGCAGTTGAAATAACTTTATTAATTGGCTGAATACTTTTACCTGCAATAAACCTTGTTATAAAAAACAAGACAAGTAAAACAAACGGATAAGCAACCAAAAGCACAATCTTTAAGTTATCTAAAACGACGGCAGATTCTTCAAGCGGCATAGCAACTAATAAGTATCCCAACGTTTTACCATGAGGATTTTGAATCGGCATTTGAAGCTGTCTTGTTGGTTGTTTAGAGAGCTCTGTGTTAAAGTATGTTTTAGTTTTAAGCTTCGAATTAAAATTAAGTTTTATATCAAGCAGATTGCCGGATTTATTTATAATATTTCCAATTGTATCTGTTACTTGAATAAAGGTAGGGTTAACTTCAATTTGGCTGTGTTCCTTTTCAGTCCATTCAAAAGGATTTGCAAATATAAATTTATCATTTAGGACAACAATACTATGAAATACTTCGTTTGTTTCAGCGTCTAAATCTCCATCAAGATGAGTATAAACAGTTTTGTGCACAACATAATAAATTGTTAAAAACAAAATTAGAATTAGAACAGCGGTTGCCGCTAAATAATAAAATGATATTCTATTTCTTAAACTAAGTGTATTCATACTTCTTTAATTATATAACCAACTCCTCTAACGGTTTGTATAAAACTTTTCCCGTTTCCAGAGTCTAATTTCTTTCTAAGAAAATTTATATATACATCAATCACTGAAGTATCGGCATCAAAATGAATATCCCACACATGTTCAATTATTCTTGTCCTTGTGCAGATTTTATTTTTATTTCTTATTAGAAATTCGAGAAGTGAAAATTCTTTTTGAGTTAAAGTAATTTCGTCTGAGGCTTTAAAAACCTGGTGAGTGTTAAGGTCTAATTTAATTTCATTAAAAGTTAAAACTGACTGCTCGCCTTCTTTGGTTCTCAATTGAACTCTAATCCGGGCGAGCAGTTCTTCAAATTCAAACGGCTTTTTGATGTAATCATTTGCTCCCGCTTCCAATCCAAAAACAGTATCTTGAACAGTATCTTTTGCAGTTAAGAATATTATAGGAACTAATTTATTTATGTTTCTAATTTGCCTGCAAACTTCAATACCGCTGATTCCCGGAACCATCCAATCCAATAAAATAATATCATACTCGTTAGTCTTTGCAAGAGCTAATCCGTTAATTCCCTCCTCTGCGGCATCAACAGCAAATCCTTCTTCTTCTAATCCATCTTTAATAAAATTTGAAATACCTCTTTCGTCTTCAACAACCAGAATGCGCATGTTATAAATTAATCCTCGTCTTCTAAATTATTATTTGAATTGAAATCCATTCCTAAATTAAACTGAACACCTGCAGCATGCTTGAATACCAGTTCACCGCCGTAATAACCCGTTCTAGCAATTGAAAGTACTCCGATAAAAAATAAACCCAGAGCAACCCATTTAAAAACACCGGTGTATTTTTTCAAAACCACAAAACCAATTCTCACTACTGATGCAATTACCATAAGCCATAAAGATAATTGAGCAGCTGATTCATGAGTTTCTAATGCTTGCTTTAATGCTCCAACTTCTGAAATACCGTCACCTGCCAGATCCCCGGAAAAGTATGCCGCAATTACTCCTAGCGTTCCCAAAATTAATAAATAAAAACCTGCTTTGCTATAAAAATCCTTTTTAAAGAATGTGCCGATTAAATCAAACAAAAACCCGACAATTAATAACGCAATCGGGAAGTGAACTATCATCGGGTGAATATGAGTTGTGTCTATCATTTTTGTATCTCCTTAAAATGTTATATACAAAAATAGATTTTCACTTTTAAAACATTCTAAATGGTTTCTTAAAATTGGCTTAAAATGACTTGGGATTAAATAGCGGCAGGTTTTATTGAATCGTTTTAATTAATTATTTCTTCTTCTCTCAGCAAAGCATATCTTCTATCTTGATACAACCTTCCTATCCCCGCTCCTATTATAAATACAATGGACGAGTAATAAATCCAAAATGCTACAACAATTATCAAGGCATAGGTTCCATAGATTTTTCCAAACGCAGAATAGTTGTAGAGATAAAAACCAAAAAGCTGTTTTGCAGTTTCCCATAATAATGCAGCCCACAATGCGCTAATTAAAGTTGCTTTCTTCCCCAATTTTTTTGTGGGCACAATATAATAAAGAGAAGCAAAAACAATGAATATAATACTGACTGATATGAGTGAGAATATTAAATGCTCAAAAACTCCTGATTCGAAAAATTCTAATACTCTGAATTTGGAAGCATACTGTCTTAAAACCTCAAGTACAGGCATTAATATAGTGGTAATGAAAAAAATCAAAATTACCATTAGCACCAAAGCAAAATCCTTTAGTTTCCCCAGCAATACATTTACATTCGTCGTTGTTCTAAAAATTCTATTTAAGATTGTACGCATACTGCTGAACAATCCGCTGGCAGCGATAAGTAATCCGAAACCTCCAACTAGTCCGGCAATATTTCTGTATTCAATTACTTCGTTTATCCTGACGAAAATTATATTTTTAACAAACTCAGAGTATTTGTAATAAGGAATTATTGTATCGATTAAAAGATTTATTTGATATTGCATATTTGTAGAATCCAGAACGTTTCCAAGCACGGCAAATATTATAAGCACAAATGGAATTATACAAACGAACAGAGAAAAGGCTAAGCCACCGCCAAGCAAAAAGACATGGTTGTCGTCAATGATTCGTGTAAGTCCACCGAAATAGTGTTTTATGAATTCTTTTATCTTACGATATGTGGGAATTAAATGAAGTGAAAATCTAATTTTTCTGAAGGCTAAATATAAAGCCGAATTTTTTATTTGATCTTTAATTTTATTGATTCGAGCATTAATCATTCATAATTCTTGGGATCGTTAAATAATAATTTTCCGCTAATTCATCTAAACTGATATTTATCTCATCATTAACTTTTAATTTTTTACCACCGGTTTTTCCAAGATAAGTAAATATTTGTTTGGATTCATTTAGAATTTTCTCAAGCTCATCTTTGTTTTCCGGTTTAATTGAAACTATTATTCTTGATTGGCTTTCGGAGAATAACGAAAAGTCTTTTCTTGTCTTGATCGGAACATTTATTTCTGCTCCAATAAAATTATTTTCATTCATAATACAGCATTCAGCAATTGCAGATACAATTCCGCCTTCTGAAATATCGTGGGCGGAATTAATTAATTTCTTGCCAATTAATTTTAATAGTGAATCATGTAATTTTTTTTCAACTTCTAAATTTAACTTTGGTGATTCGCCGGAAACTTTACTATGAATTATTTTTAAATATTCGCTTCCGCCGAGTTCTTCAAAATCCTCTCCTAAAACATAAATTAAATCATTTTCATTTTTAAAATTTGAAGTAGTAACATTTTTAACATCTTCAATTAATCCAACCATACCTATTGTTGGTGTTGGATAAACTGCAACGTTTGGCGATTCATTATAAAAACTTACGTTACCGCCTGTAACAGGAGTATCGAAAAATCTGCAGGCTTCACCCATTCCTTCAATTGCTTCAGTGAACTGCCAGTAAACTTCCGGCTTGTAGGGATTACCAAAGTTCAAGCAATTTGTAATTGCCAACGGAATTCCTCCCGAACAAACAATATTTCTTGCTGATTCAGCAACTGCAATTTTAGCTCCCTCTTTAGGATTTAAATAGACATAGCGTGAATTGCAATCAGTTTTCATCGCTAAAGCTTTATTAGTTCCTTTAAGAAAAATAACTGCAGAATCAGATGGCCCAGGACCAACTATTGTATTTGTTCTAACCATTGAATCGTATTGTTCGTAAACCCATTTTTTTGAAGCAATATTTGGCGATGAAAATATTTTAATAAAAGTATCATGTAAATCTTTCGGTTCTGGTAAAGATGAAAAATCAAAAACTCTTGTTTCTTTTAAATACGCTGGCTCTTTTGTTTCACGATGATAAACCGGTGCACCACCGCCAAGCACTAATTCGTAAGAAGGGATGACTGCTTTCTCCTCATCTTCATAATTTATATGAAGCTTTCCATCGTTTGTAACTTCACCAACAATCTCACAATGCAAATCCCATTTAGTTAAAACTTCTTTTACTTTATCTTCATAACCTTTTTTAACACAGCAGAGCATCCTTTCCTGGCTTTCTGAGAGCATAATTTCATAAGCTGTCATTCCCTTTTCGCGTAATGGAACTTTGCTTAAATTAACTTTCATTCCGGATTCACCTTTTGCACTCATCTCACTTGTTGAACATGCAATTCCAGCAGCACCCATATCCTGAATCCCAATCAACCAGCCGTTTTTCACAATCTCAAGGGAGGCTTCAAGTAAAAGTTTTTCAGTAAAAGGGTCCCCCACTTGAACTGAAGGACGTTTAGCTTCTGATTTTTCAGAAATTTCCTCAGACGCAAAAGTAGCACCATGAATTCCATCCCGCCCCGTTGAAGAGCCAACAATCATAATAGGATTTCCTTCTCCTTTTGCCACTGCACTTGCAACGTGTTCTTTATCTACAATTCCTACAGACATGGCATTTACTAATGGATTGCCTTGATATGATTCATCAAAATAAACTTCACCAGCGACAGTTGGGATTCCCAAACAATTTCCATAATCACCAATTCCTTTCACGACACCATCAAATAAAAATCTCGTACGAGCATCTTTTAATGAACCGAAACGAAGCGAATTTAACGAAGCAATTGGCCTTGCACCCATGGTAAAAATATCTCGCATTATTCCGCCAACACCAGTTGCTGCACCTTGATAAGGTTCAACAGCGGAAGGATGATTGTGACTTTCAATTTTAAATGCAACTGCAAGTCCATCCCCAATATCAACAAGACCGGCATTTTCCTCACCGGCTCCAACCAATAGTCTACCTCCGGAACGCGGTAAGGTTTTTAAAAGCGCAATCGAATTTTTGTAGCTGCAATGTTCGCTCCACATCACGCTAAAAATTCCAAGTTCTGTAAATGTTGGGACTCTTCCTAAAATATTTTTTACTCTTTCGTACTCTTCTTCGGTTAAACCGTGTTCTTTGGCCAAATCTAAAGTCACTTGAAGTTCTTGCATTAAAGGGATTCCATTTCAGATTAAATTTATAGAAAATTCTCTTGTACAAATATAACATTTTACTGTTTGCCATTAAAAAAGTACCGCTAAAAATTAGTGCATTTGTTCTATATACAATATTATGATTGAAAACTAAGTTGGAGGCAAGAATATTAGATAATTATTCATCTGTAGAAAAAGGGAGCCCAATGATAGAAATTCGTGAAAGTATCAGTATAAAATATCCACCTCAAAAGATGTTTTTATTCATTAGTAACTATCGCAATGACGTTTTGTGGCGTGAAATTGTTGATGAAATTTCTGCCCCCCCTATTAACGAAATAAATGTCGGCACAAAGACCAATGAAACCATTAATTTTCTTGGAAGAAAATTTTCATCCCCAGCGGAAGTGAAAGAATTTCAGCCCAATAAAAAAATTGCTTTACAAAATATAGATGATGAAATAAACATATTTAGTTCCAGGGAAGTTATGGCAAACGGGGAGGAAACTGTTTTCCATTATTATTTAAGAGTTGTCCCCAAGAAAATTAACAGGTTTGTTGTTCCTCTGCTTAAAAACTCACTGACAAAGCAAGTTAGAAAAGATTTGCAGCGCCTAAAAGTTGTTATTCAGAAAATGCCGGAGAATCAGATTTCGTTATAGCTAGAAAGAATTTTAAGAATATATTTACGGATTATTTTTTTATTTTAATTCTAAATTCTTATATTAATTCTATCTTCTTACTTTTGAACGTTTAATCCATTCTGTACCGCGTTCGAATAATCCACTAAATACTAAGACAAGAATAAACTGCTATACTTTGCTGATAAATATATTTAATAGATCTATTTTCACCTATTAAGATTAATATAATCTTGAGTGAACAAATAAAATGACCTATAATATTTATTTAATTTACAATTTGAATGAGGTAAAATTTTGAAAAAGCTTAAAACATTTTCCATTTTTTCGACGTGCATGATATTTTTTCTTCAATTTAATATAACACAAGCTCAATGGGAGAAATCAAACGGCAATTTAAGTTTTAAGAGTATTTTCTCAATTGCCGCATCTGATTCAAATGTTTTTGCAGGCACAAGTAATAGTGGGGTTTATGCATCCACCGATGGAGGCGAAAATTTTGAAGAAGCTAATGCCGGGCTAACAAACAACTCTATTCAATCGTTGATATTCTCGGGCGGCAATGCCTTTGCAGGCACTTACGGAGATGGTATTTTTAAATCTACAGATAATGGGACAAACTGGTCAGATGCAAATTCTAATGGATCGGACACAACTGCAGTTTTTGCATTTACCAATTCAGGTAATAATATTTTTGCAGGAACAGACGTAGATGGTATCTACTTAAGCACTAATAATGGTAATACTTGGTCAGTCGTTAATAATGGTTTATCAACAAAATTAGTTCGCTCATTAGCCGTTTTAGGATCGAAGGTTTTTGCCGGCACTTTTGGCGGCGGTATATTTATTTCTTCGGATAACGGGGCAAATTGGAATGAAAGTAATTCCGGCCTCCCGAGTTCTGTATATATAAATTGTCTAGCGGTTTCCGGAACTAATATCTTTGCGGGCACCGGCGTAGGCACAAGTGATAATGTAATGTACAAGTCCACTAATAATGGTGCTGATTGGATGCAAGCAAGTAACGGTTTATCTAATAACACAAAAATATCAGCCATAGCTGTTAGTGGTTCAAATATATTTGCCGCAACAGGAGGAGATGGCGTATTTTCATCTACTGATAATGGTGAGAGTTGGAATGCGATCAATGAAGGTTTGACTAGTATGTTTACTTTCTCGTTAGCAATTTCAGATTCTTATCTTTTAGTTGGCACAACCGGAGGTGTTTGGAGAAGAGCACTTTCGGAAATCACAGGTGTGGAATTAATTTCTAATACAATTCCTACTGAATACAGGCTGGAGCAGAACTATCCTAATCCATTCAATCCAACTACTAAAATTAAATATCTAATACCATCGACGGAAAGTCCCCTCCGTGGAGGTGATAGGATTGGGTTTGTTATACTGAAAGTTTATGACATCCTCGGAAACGAAATAGCAACACTTGTAAATGAAGAAAAATCACCAGGCGAATATGAAATTGAATTTGATGCCTCATCTTTTTCAAGCGGCGTATATTTTTATCAATTAAGAATTGTAGAACATTCCGAAACAAAAAAAATGATACTACTTGAATAGTGGGAATTTGGTTTTTAAGAAAAAAAATATAATGTAATTATTGAAGTTACTCTTTGGGTAATCTATTCAAATATTCAAAAACTCGTTCCAAATTTTATAGAGTTGAAAAGTTGCATTAATATCTTCGCCGCAATAAACGGCTATATCTTTAATTCTTCCTGCTTCATATAAATTTTTAACTTCTATTCCGGATATTTCATTAGTCTTTGGAGATTTAATCCCGAAAGCATGGCAGTAAAAATCTAAATTAAATTTTCTTGTTGTTCCATAATATGTGAATTGCTCAAGCAGGTCAACGTGAGTTGAGGTATCAAATCTATTTTTAAATAGATTTTTAGTTGGCTTAATTTTATGAATTGCCGAACGCATCATCATAAAAGGAATATCAAAATTTCTTCCGTTAAAAGTGATTACCTGATCAGTCACTTCTATAATACGCCAAAATGATTCTAACATTTCAATTTCGCTTAATCCTTTATAATGGATATTTTTTTCTTCAACTTCCCATTCTTCTTTTTTTACATCTTCGAAATAAACAAATGATTTTTCTTTTTCTACATCAAATATTCCAATTGCGATTACCTTAGCTGTGAAAGGATATAAGCTTAAATAGCGGATGGCATCATCCTTTTTCTGGTTTTTAATTTCTTCGTCAGGTTCTTTTTCAGCAAATCTTAATAGATACTCCTGCTGACTTTCGGCAAGAGATTCGAATGGATAACAACTTGTTTCAATATCGAAAATAATTCGGCGCATGTTTTTACTCCCTTTCATTTTAAAGAATCATTATTCCCCTTCTTTAATTATTTTCACCTCTTTTTCATAGTGGCCAACCTTTTCATAAAAACTTGGGGGAAGTTCAGTTGATTTCCGTGTAACCGGATCAACTTGAACTATCACTCCTGAGCCTTCCACCAATATATCTTTTGTTCTTGAATTTACAATTAAATGATCAAAACCAAAGCTGCTGTTTTTTATATAAGAGATTTTAGAATAGATTTCAAGCTCTTCATCAAAGTATGCAAAGTTTTTATAATTAAGTTCGTTTCTTACTACAAAAAAAAGTCTGCCGTCAGTGAATATTCCTTTTTCAGGCATTAATCCTAATTGTTTGATGTATTTGAGCCTGGCGTTTTCAAAATAGTTGAGGTAAACAGCGTTGTTGCAAACGCCAAGCATATCTACTTCGTTGAATCTTACACTTACCGTTATTTTATGTTTGAAATCTTTTATGTCCATAATTTTTTGACCCGTCTATTCGCTTCTCCCAAGAGATGATTTTTTATCTTAAACTTAATCAAATACTTCTTTAAATATTTTAACCGCTTTATTAATGTCATCAGAACTTACATCAAGATGTGTAACTGCTCTTATAGCATCAACCTTCCCGACGGAAATTAATAATCCTTTCTCTTTACATTTTACTATCGAATCTTCTACAGAAATTTTTAACGGCTTAAAAATTAAAATGTTAGTCTGAACCGCACTCAAATCAATTTCAATATTTTTTATTCTATTTAATGCTTCTCCAAGTAATTTAGCTTTCCGGTGGTCTTCTTTTAATCTTTTAATATTTTTTTGTAACGCGTAAAATCCGGCAGCGGCTAAAATTCCTACCTGCCTCATTCCCCCGCCCCATGCTTTCCTAACACGAAATGCTTCATTTATAAATTCTTTACTTCCTGCGATAATAGAACCCACCGGAGCTCCTAATCCTTTTGAAAGACAACATGAAATTGTGTCGAAGTGCGAGGCATATTCTTTAACAGAAATTCCAGTTTCAACAGAAGCGTTCCAAATTCTTGCACCATCAAGATGATAAAATAAATTATGCTTTTTTGCCAACTCTTTTAATTCAATTATTTTTTCAATGGGCTGAATGGCTCCGCTTGCACGATTATGTGTGTTCTCAACTGCGATAACTTTTGTACGCGGCATATAGTAAGCACTTGTCGGACGAATGTATTTTTCAATTTCATCTGCAGACATAACACCTTTAGCACCGTTAACCGGCAAAAGCTGAATGCCGCTGACTGCAGCAGGAGAACCGGATTCATAATTAAAAATGTGTGCATCTCTTTCGCAAATAACTTCATCCCCTGGGTTTGTTAAAACATTTAAGCAGATTTGATTGCCCATCACTCCGCTGCTTACAAATAAGGCTGCCTCTTTTCCTAAAAGTTCTGCAGCATAATCTTCTAATTTCTTTACTGTAGGATCTTCACGAAAAACATCATCCCCAACCTCAGCATCATACATCGCTTTGCGCATTTCCTGAGAAGGCTTTGTTACGGTATCACTTCTTAAATCGATAAAATTATTCATAAATATTTAGTCCATACTATTATAGTTTAAATTTTACTTTTAATTTTTTGATAAAAAACATTCCGGCAATCCACACAGAAATTACGCAGCAAATTACAGGAACTATATAAGGATTTTTTGTAAAGAAAGTTTCATCTTTTTGAATGATTACATCACCGACAATATAATCCTTGGTAAGCATTTTCGTTTGCCTAATGATTCGGCCCAATGGATCAATTATGCAGCTAATACCGCCGTTAGCCGCCCGTACAACCGATTTTCTATTTTCCACTGCTCGTAACGCGGCAATTTCTTCATGCTGATATGGACCGCTTAAATTACCATACCAGCTATCATTTGTAACAACTGAAATCAAATCAGCACCTCTTCTGACAAACTCACTTACAAAATATGGATAGAGCGATTCGTAACAAACCAATGCATTTATTTTAAGAGTGTCGTCGCTGTTAAAATTATTCTTATCTCTCAATTTCATTTTAAATACAACTGTATCTTTTCCAACATTCCAACCAGTAATTCCAACCCCCCATTTAATTAAATCACCAAGGAAAGGAAGCTGGTCGACAAATGGTACGCGCTCGCCAAATGGAACTAATTTCATTTTCCCATACCGCTGAATATGTTTTGAATGAGGCGATAGCATGTAAACACCGTTGTATGTAGTATAGTAAAAATCTCCGGCTTCACTGTATTTAACATCAGAAGGCATCTTAGTCCCTTTGTCGTAATAAATAATATCGGGAATGCCTGTTAATAAAGTTACATTGTTACTATCTAAGTAATTAAAAATAGAACTTAATGTTGAATGGTACATGGCGCTCTTAAGGAATACTGGCAGAGCAGTTTCAGGCCATATTATTAATTGCGCTCCTTTGTCAATAGCTTTTTGGGAAAGG
>CAZRMA010000075.1:0-12073 GCA_964600655.1 uncultured Ignavibacteriaceae bacterium | reverse complement strand
GTAACTGATTTAACTGTTTGGAAACCTGCAGTAACAGAAGCAGAAAAAGTTGTGTCTTTGTAATTAGTCAAACTTAATGTGACGTTGTATGTGCCTTCATCTAAGTTGGTCACACTATCAGGAGTTACTTTTCCTGATGCACTTCCGCCAACCGCTATTGCAGCACCCGGAGGCGTTGATTGAACAAATATACTTCCTGTAGTAATTGAAGGCGGATTTGTTGAATTCGAAGTTGAATCACATGAGGATAATAATAATCCAGCAAGCGGTATTAGAATTAACAGAATATATTTTTTCATTAAGAGCTCCCTTTCTATTTTTATTTCTTTGTTAAATTAAAATTCATTTTTTTCTTATCAATATTCATTGTAAATGTTCCGGTTAGATTTTTCATATCAGAAGAAAGTTTAGCTGCATATTTTCCCATGTATCTGCTATGAAGCTGGTCACTCATACTTACAGTCATCTTTTCAGGATTAAACGTTCCTTTAACTTCCTGATTAATTACTTCTCTATAATGAATAGTAATCTTTCCTTTGAATGAAGTGGAATCCTGAGATGTGATTTTAAGAGTTGTTGCTCTTGAATCAAACTTTCCTGTCCATGTTCCTGTAATATCCGGAATTTTTGTTTCTACTTCTGCAGATGGTTTTAAAACTGGTTGTTCCTTATCGGATTGCATGTCAGCAGGAGTTTGAGTTTTATTTGTTTCTCCCTGGGTTGTTTTTTCTTCTGGCGGTTTAGCTTCTTCCTTTTTTGATTGGCAGCCGACAAAAAATAAAACAGCAGAAATCAAAAGCATTAAAATGATTCTAAATTTGAACTCATTTGCGGAAGAAATACTTGAATCTTCTTTCTTTCTAAAAACTGACATAGAAAAATTCCTTTTAAATGATTTATATATGGTGAAGAAAAAGAATGAATTCACGAAAAAGCAATTATTTGCTGCTACAAGATAAAGAGAAAATTAATTTTTAGTGTGATTTAAGTTAGGATATTAGCTAACCCTTAAAAATATTGTCGATATTCAAAGTTTGGTTTGGTGGATAAATAAATCAAGACTGTATATAAAGTCATCAAATCAATTAATTATCGCAAATTTTACATGTAAAGATTTCGAGTTTAGTAAAACTTGCTTTAACTATTAAACTCATTGGCGAGTAAATCTCTCCGGTAATAATTTCTCTTGTGATAAGTAATTATGTAAAAATGCGTCTTAAGGACTTTTTATAATTTTAATCTTCCTGAAATTTTATTATCAAGATTTCCTTTATTGCCTCCCAAAATAACCGTCTTTAGCAATTATTACTACAGCCACGGGCATATTTTACATGGCGATGTTTGTTTGGAAAACTGGAAGATAGTTGCTTGTTTAACAATGCGTTAAAGCTGGTGCGGCGCAATAGAATTAACCATTGGCATAATTCTTCTTAAATCAAATAGCAGTAATTAACAAAAATTTTAATAAGGAAGAGTTTTTTGGGTCAGCAGCAATTACTTTTAATTACGGTTGCCATTATAATTGTTGGAATTGCAATCTTAGTTTCTTTTTCCATATATCGGCAAAACTCTATTGATCAAAATCGTGATAATGTCACGAGTCAATCTTTAAACTTAGCTAATATGGCAATGACTTACTATAAAAAACCTAAAAGTATGGGTGGAAATGATAGATCATTTATAGGCTGGGATGTCCCGTCATATCTGACATCAACAGAAAGTGGAACTTTTACTGCTACAGCATTCAGTGATAGTGTTATTATCATTGGCACAGGAAATGAAATAGTCAGTGGGTACGATTATGTAAAAGTAAAAACAACAGTAACAAGAAATAGTTTTAGAGTTTTAGTGATCGAATAATTAAAGAGTACAATAACTAATTAACTAATAATCAATAAATGTAAGGAGATCTATAATGGGTCAACAACAACTTCTTTTAATCGTTCTTGGTGTTATCGTGGTTGGTATCGCAGTAGTAGTTGGTATTAACTTATTTAACGCTAGTTCTATTGAAGCAAACAGAGACGGTGTAGTTTCTGATTTGAATAACCTTGGTGCAATGGCAATTCAGTACTACAAAAAGCCTATATCTATGGGTGGCGGTGGAAGAGCTTTCAACACTGCTAATGGCGGTACAGGTTGGGTAATTCCAACATCTTTACAGAACACAGCTAATGGCTCATATACTGCAACTGTAGCAAAAGGCTCAGTTACAATCGTTGGTTTAGGCACTGAAATGAATGGTACTGCCCCTGTTAAACATACAGCAATAGTCGATTCTCTTGGACAAATAAAGGTTACAACGGATAACTAAGAGATATATAATATTTATTAAAAGGTGGGTTTAGCCCACCTTTTTTTTCGCCAAACCAATTATGTGCAATCAGAATAGGTGAAATAGTTAAGTCTAAAATCGAGTGACAGTCTAACTACATCTTACCAGAGTGTGAAAATAAACAGCTTTATATTAGATAGTAATTTATACTTGTATTAAATATGATGGTTTGAATTGCTCAGACTGATAATTTACAAAAAAGCCAATTTCTTATGAATTACTTACAAAAAAAGCTCAAAAAAATTAGGAATAATTCTTGATAAAGAAGAACAAAAACTAAATGAGAATGTAAAATGATAGAATTCAGATTCAGTGCAGAAAAAGTAAGCGGTCAAATAATAAATGGTTCATTGTCTGCGGCCTCTTCTTCCGAAGGTAAAAAGAAAATTCATAGATTAGCTGAAAAGAATCAGTTAAAAATAAAAAACATTGAGAAGAAATCAACCTTTTTATATCGTGTAAGAAAGGGAACTGACAAGCCGATTAAGGGGGAACAGAAGGCATATTCAAAAAAAGAAGTCGAAGAAGCGTTATCCCGAATGGGATACGAGGTTCTTTCAGTAAATAAAAGTTTATTTGAATTCAATGCTAAACCTCCTAATGGAGATATTGTAACGTTTGTAAAAATCAGTTCTGAATTATTAGAACAAAAATTGGCATATGGAGAAATACTAACTTTATTAATTAATGATACTCAAAATAAAACTTTAAAAAATACTCTTAAAGAAATTAACAATGATCTTAAGAAAGGTGCTGATAGTGAAGCAACTTTTCTTAAGTATCAATCTGTTTTTGGAAAATTTACTGCTTATATGCTGGGGTTGGCTTCTAAAAGTGGTAACATGGCAGAAATTTACAAAGCTACTGCAAAGTTTCTCGAAAGACGTCAGGAATTTAAAAAGAATATGCGGAGTGCATTAATAACTCCGGCAGTTACAATCTTTGTTCTGTTCTTAGCTGTGCTTTTTTATGTTGGTTATATTTTTCCTGAGACAGCAAAGTTATTTGTGAAATTTGGAATTGATTTACCACCGATGACTGCTTTTACTTTAAAGATTAGCGATTTTCTTATGGGAAATATTTATCTAGTAATGGCTGTTATGATTATTCCCCCTATAGTTTTTTGGCGGTACTCCAAAACAAAAAAAGGGGCATACTTTGTAGATAAAACAATTTTAAAACTCCCAATGGTGGGTTCATTAATTCATAAAACTGTTATTGAGGTTTTCTCAAGAGTGTTTTATACACTTTACAGCGGCTCTGCTGAAAGTATTGAACCGATAAGAATAGCTGCTGAAGCAACTGGCAATACATATTTTGAGGATAGAATAAAAACAGTAGCCATACCTTTAATGATTAAAAAGGGAACTGGTGTTACGGAAGCTTTTGAAGCCGCCGGTGTTTTTACTGAGACAGCTATATCAAGGCTTCATTCAGGTGAAGAAACAGGAACAATAAAAAACACAGCCCTCCAATTAGCAAACTATTACGAAAGCGAAACAGTTTATAAACTCAAAAATTTAATTGAATTAATTCAGGTTGTCATCGCTATGATTATAATGGTTGTAATGATAGCATTAACATTGGTTTCTGCTGAAACTGCAACGGTAAGGCCGAAAACTCCTGGTATGTCTACTTCTTATAACCAAACTATTACGATTGAGAGAAATATAGGATGATCGATACAAGTATTGAACTAAATGATAAAATAGGTTATTTATTATTTAAAAAGGGAATTATCGATTCAGTAATGCTTGAAAGAGCGTTAACTGCAAAGAATAACGATAAAAGTAAAATCAAGAGAAATTTGGCTCAGATCTTAGTACAAGATTTTGGATATGAGCACGACCTTATTTTTAGAGAAGTTGCTACGCTTTATGCATTCCGTGAATTTGATACCCCGATTGAAGAAATACCTCACAAGCGAATTGAGGCAATTAAAACACTAATTGAAAATGCAGGCGAACAGTTAAAATCTCAAATACTTGAGTATAGCATATTGCCATTCATGTATGATGAAAAACAAAGAGATAAATTAATACTTGCAAGCATTGACCCCACTGATAGAAACATACCTAAAATAGCATTTGGACTAAATGCAAGCAAGTATGAAGTAGTTTACATTAAGAAAAAAGATTTTGAAAGGTTAATCCAAATAATTCTTCCTCCTGAAAATGAATATATGAAAATGCTGGAGGACGCCGATCCTGAATTTCAAATTGAACAAGATGATGGTGGATTAAGTGAAGAAGAACTAGATGCAGAAATTAATAAGAGCGCTCTTATAAACCTTGTGGAAGGGGCTTTGGTTGAAGGTGTAAGAAAGGGTGCTAGCGATATTCATTTTGTCCCAAAATCTGGGCACAAAACAGATATACTATTTAGAGTAGACGGCAATTTAAAAGTTTGGCATGTTCAAGAAGGTACATTGCCTGAAGCAGTTGTTGCAGTTGTAAAAGATCGCTCTAAAGGAATGGACCGTTTCGAAAGAGAAAGAGCACAAGATGGTTTTATCCAACGAGAAATTGATGGACATGTAATACGATATAGAGTTTCAGTTTTACCAATGGTAGGTACTGAACTAAAGAATAAATTTGAAAGTATTGTAATAAGAATTTTAGATGATAGAAAAGTAATCCGTGATCTGGATAAACTAGGTATAATTGGCTATGCTCAAAAAGCTTTTATAAAAGCAATTAATCAACCTCAGGGAATGGTAATTTTGACCGGACCAACTGGTAGTGGTAAAAGTACCACGTTGGTGGCTGCGTTGTACCAGGTAATTGATCCTACTGTAAATGTATTAACGGTTGAAGACCCTGTGGAATATGTTATTGAAGGTGCCCGCCAATTAAAAATTGGTTATAGAATGAACTTTGAACAAGCGATAAGATCAATTTTACGACATGACCCTGATATAGTTCTTGTAGGTGAAATGAGAGACAAAGAAACTGCCGAAGTGGCTATTAAATTAGCAAATACAGGGCATTTAACATTTTCTACACTTCACACCAACGATGCTCCAAGTGCAGTTGCGCGTTTATATAAAATGGGGATTGAACCTTTTTTGATAGCTTACGCTATCAACATAATTGTTGCTCAAAGACTAATAAGAAAGCTTTGTGATAATTGTAAAGAAAAAGTTACACACTATGATGAAGAAATCATGGAAGCTGCTGGATTAAATACAGCAGAGTGGAAAAACTATACTATTTATAAAGCTAAGGGTTGTGATAAATGCAATGGCTCAGGATATAAAGGTAGAATGGCAATACATGAAGCACTCTACTTTACAAAACCGATAAGGCAGATAATTGTACGTTCTGGCATTGAAGTTGATGAAGAACAGATAAGAATACAAGCTAGAAAAGATGGTTCTTTAAATCTTAGAGAAGCTGGCCTTGAAAAAGTTAAAATGGGAATATCTTCAATTGAAGAAGTGCTGGCTTCAACTTCTGAAGAATAAAGTCCGATAATCGGTTATTATTCAATTATTTTGATAAAAGGAAAGTAGAAATGGGACTTGGACAAATGTTTTTGTCAATAGCTTCCATAGCATTAATGGGAGTATTAGTCTTAAATATGAATACTTCCTACTTGGAAGTTACAGATAAAGCCATGTATCATTCTGATTATGCGATTGATGCAATCTCCATTTGTGAGTCATATGTTGAATTAGCAATCGGAAAAGCATATGACGAAAACAATATAATTTCATTTGTTTCAGACCCAAAGTTTTTTACTCCTAAAAGTAGCTTAGGTCATGGTTATACCGAAACAACAATTGGCCAATTTGATGATTTTGATGATTTCAATGGATATAAAGATACGATGAGTACTGATAGAGGAACTTATTATATTAAAATAAAAGTCTGTTACGTAGATATTGACCATCTTGATGAAGAATCATCGGATCAAACTTTTAACAAGAAAATGACAGTTACAGTAACCTCACCATTTATGTCCAATGCTATATACATGGACTATATTTACAGTTATTTTTAAGAGCAAAAAATATGGGTACACAAGTCATGATAGATTTACTTGGTTCAGCCATAATAGGAGGAATTATTCTCCTTACTATGAACCAGGTCCAAGGAAGAGCCGTTGATCAATCCGGCTTTTATTCAGTAACCCGTATTACTCAAAAAAATCTTGTTAGCATTGCTAGAATTGTTGAATATGATTTTAGGAAAATGGGCTATGGAGTTATTGATCCCACAAAATCAATTTTTCAAGCAGATACTTCAAGCATTACTTTCTTGGGCGATTATAATCGAAACGGCAAAATGGATACAATTAAATATTGGTTAGGCCCTACATCCGATCTTCTTAGAACTCCCAATCCAATAGATAGAATTTTATATCGTAAAATTAATCATGAATCTCCTTATAAGCTGGATTATGGGGTTACCAGATTTAGGCTGGCTTATTTTAACCAGGATATGCAAACTGTAACACTTCTGGCTGCAATTAAAGTTGTTGAAATTAAAATTGAAGTGCAAAGTCAATATCCTCTTTACAATGATAATCAAGAGGTCGCAAATACGAATCAGAAGGATTTCTATCCTACGGTATTCTGGAAACAAACAAGATTAACGTCAAGAAATTTAAATAGGTGAAACAATGGGAAAGATGGTTTTACTAGTTGTACTAGGTAGTTATATTATTTTAGGCAGGTACATGTTTTCAAATAATGATATTGCTAATGATGCAGTCAATAATGTAATTGATTATTACAGCTCAGCTGAAGCCAAGCACATTGCGGCTAGCGGCGCAAATTTAGCTGTTGCTAAATTGTATAAAGATAAAACTTGGTCAGGCAGCATTAATAATGAAGATTTTTCTGGCGGTAAATTGAATGTTCATATAGATGTGGATACATCACTTGGTGCTGGTGGAAGAAGGGTTATCTCAATCGGGAAATACTTTGATTCTGATAAAGAGATTGAGGATACGGTTATAGTTAATTTAAATATCGCATATTTTTCAAAGTATATGATGTTTTCAAATATCATTCCTTCAAATGGGTATTATGTTACCGGAGATACAATGGATGGCCCATTTCATACAAATAGCAGGCTAAATGTTAGCGGACGCCCGGTGTTTAAAGGAAGAGTAACAATGGGTACTGGCCCAATGAAATTAGATAATTGGTATGCAACTGCCGATCCTCAATTTATCGGAGGATATGAATATGGTATTAAAGTAGATATGCCGTCAAACTTAGGTGTTATTAAAGACGCAGCTCAAACAGGTGGTTTTTATATAAAGAAAAATAGCTGGATTACATTTAATAATGATGGTACAGTTTCAATAGGTTATTCATCAAGCTCAATAGATACAACCGTTGCAGTTGCAGCGTTGGCACCAAACGGTGTAATTGCTATTGAAGGAACTCTTCATATCAAAGGAAAGATAGCAGGGAATGTTACGGTGGCTTCAATAAAAAACGATATGTATTTAGATGATGATGTTGGTGTGGTTGAAGACCCAACAACAAATCCTTCGTCAACTCAAATGTTAGGGTTATGTTCAGAGAAAAAAATATATGTTACGGATAACACTCCTAACAAGTCAAATATTAACATTACAGCGGCTATGTTTGCTCTTGATCGTTTTGAAGCACAAAATTATTCTTCTAGAGGAAAGTGTGGATTTATTAATCTTCGAGGAAGTTTAGCTCAAAATACAGATGGATATACAGGTTCGGGCAGCAGCAGTTCAGGGGTTGCAAATGGATTTAATCTAAACTACAAATATGACAATAGATTCTTTACTATGGCGCCACCGGAATTTCCAACAACAGATAGATTCCAAATATTAAGCTGGTGGGAATAAAAAATTTCCACCAACCTCTTTCTTTTTAATTTTTTTTAAATAAATTTGTGAAAGGAATTTACAAAAAAATAATTTTATTATATATTTTACTTGTATTTATCGCAATCATATAATAACTTACGTTATCAAAATATAAGAAAGTGTTTTTAGTGTCGATAACTGAAGCAAAGACCATTCTAACACAATTCATAAGCTCCGCACCCCCATCTGTATATGGCTCTGAAAGAATCACTTTTTTTGCCGAAAATATTAAAAATTTAGCATCACAGCAGAGAATAGTATTAAAACAATTGGTTGATAAATTATTAACCGAAATGATTGAAAGAGATGCTTCGGATATTGAGCTAGGCGGACATGGTAATGAAAATTTTGTTTGGCTGCGTGTATTTGGTAAAAAACAACGAATTAAAGAATTGCCACAATTTACAGAAGACGAAGCCTCGGTAATAATTCTCGGACTTCTCAATGCCAACCAACTTAAGATGCTCACTTTAACTAGAAACATAGATTTCAGTTATACTTTTCTTTATGAAAGAAAAAACACGAAGGTACGATTCAGAGCCGATGCATATTATGATCTAGATACTTTATGTTTAAACATGAGAGCAATCAACGCAACTATCAGGCCGTTAAGCTCACTTGAATTTCATCCTAATGCTGTTAAAGCAATGAGTCATTCTTATATTAAATTCGGACTATCATTAGTTACAGGTATAACTGGCTCAGGCAAATCAACCACTCTAGATTCAATTATCGATGCACATAATGATGTTTCCCCGGCGCATGTCGTAATTATAGCATCGCCGATTGAATATGTTCATGAATCTAGGATGGCAATTATCCGTCATAGGGAAGTTGGACGAGATGTGCTTACATTTAAAGACGGCGTAATCCAAGCCTTAAGACAGGATCCAGACATTATTGTAATTGGTGAAATGAGAGATCCTGATACCATAATGGCCGCGCTTGAAATAACAGATACAGGCCATAAAGTTTTTTCAACTCTTCATACATCTTCTGCTGTTGAATCAATTGACAGAATAATAGCAGAAATGCATCCCAATGAACAAGAACGTGTAAGAAATAGACTTGCAGATGTATTAATTTCCGTTGTATCACAAAAATTGGTTCCAAGTATGGATGGCAAACGTGTAATGGCTAAAGAAGTTTTAATTGTAAACCCTAACGTAAGAGCCGCAATTAAAAATAATAACACCAGCGAAATATATATGATGATAAATCAAAGTGGTCCAGCTGGAATGATTACATTGGAACAAGATTTGAAGAGATTATATCTTTCAAAGAAAATATCACTTGATACTGCAGTTGCATATGCAAATAATAAAACAAGAATTCAACAAATTTTATCGGCGGTTTAATTGAAACCATTAGTTTGTTTTTATTGCGAAGGCGGCGATAGCAAGGTTGCCGTAATAAGCAAGGGAAAAGATAAACTAAAACTTCACCTGGCGGGTTCTTTTGAAGTGCTTCAAAGTCACCTGGATCTTGAAGAAGGTGTTTCTGATTTAAGCATCGAAGGCGAAGAATTAGATTTTGAAAAAATTGAAAAAGCAACTCCACATGCATCAACGTTAGGGGTTTCTAGCCAAAGCCAGATAAGCTCTTTTCTAAAAGGCGTTAATCTTAATAATCATCTTTTTATTCCCGGCCTAACTGAACCGTCTATTTATTATCATCTTTATGATGGATCTAAAGTTTCAAAGAATAAAAAAGTTTCTCAGGATATTATTGAAGATATTCGTGAAACTAAAAATCTAGCTATAGATCCCGAAAACCTTGGTTACATCGAACTAACTGATAAAACATTATTAACTGCATTTTTAAGCGGGGATGTCCCTTGTCTTCAGCTAATTAATTCTATAGCAAGGTTCAATGGGAAACGATATTATAAAATCCCTACCATAAAAAGTGCGGAAATTTCATTAGCCTATTATGTGGCTAAAAGAAAAAAATTCTTTCCCGATGATAATTCATTAATTGTGTATATAGGCAAAGAATACAGCAAGCTTGTTTTTCTTCAAGGAAGAAAATTAAAACATATTGGTACAACGCTGGATATCGGGACAGTCAATCTTCACACTTATGATGTGTATTTTTCAAAAATACTTTTAGAGATGGAGAATGGTGGAATATCGTCACTTGATAATATTGTAGTTTGTGGTGAAGATGATTCTGAAAATTTAGTACTTTCATTTTACGGCACTTTCCCGGAAGCAAATGTTTCTCGTCTTGATTTCGACGAAATTGATATGAGTAGTTTGGACGAAGAAGCAAGAGAAAAAATTTCTTCGTTCACTGTTCCTCTTGCAATTGCTACTGATTACTATGATGATCTATCAGGGGAACATAAAGGAATGACGCTGCTTCCAAAGTTTGTCAAAGAACAGCAAAAGTTCTTTCAATTTAGCTGGCATGGTTATGTAATATTGATCTTATTGTTTATCGCTGCATTTTATATAACGCAAACAATATTATCAAATAAAAAATCAATGAATGAACTTGACTCGCAAATTACACAACAAACAATTTTATTGCGGCAAAATCAGGAAATACTTAACCAAATAAATGGTCTGGAAGGAAAAATTAGTGGATTCGACCAAACACAGGCGATTTTGGATTCTATTTCTATTGGAGCAGAGGTATGGACTGAAGTTCTAAAAGATTTTTCTAATTTTTTTGCAGCAAGAAGAAATTTATGGCTGACAAGGTTGGTTAAAGATCAAGAAAATACAGTATCCGTTGATGGATACGCCCTTGACAAAAATGTTCTTACTGACTTTGCATATTCAATACAATCTGCACAGCTAAAGAACATTATGTATGAAGAATTACGAGATAAGGGTATATATAAGTTTACACTAACTTTTAATTTATTAAACTACCCCAAAAAGAAATAGATGAATAGGAAAATTAAAAATTCATTAGGGCTTTTAGCATTACTCATATTAATCCTTCTTGCAGGAGGCATATATATTTTTTTCATTCAAAGGGGTGATCTAAAAGCTAAAAATGAAAAGTTAAATAAATTAAAAACCAATGATTACAACACAGAACAGTTAACTGCTCAATACCAGGAGCTTTTAAAAAGATCTGCTGTTCTAGATTCGGTTCTTGCCACAAGAAAATTTAATATCCCGCAAAATATATCGTCGATTAAGTTTTTTACATTCATTAATAATATATCTTCGTGGTTTTCTCCCAGTACACAAATTAGCACTGAATTTTTGAATAGAGGACAGGACAAAGAGTTTTTTTATTATGAGTATAGGCTTTCCGGCGGTGCTGATTTTAATGACCTTTATAAGTTAGTTTATGCAATCGAACAAAGCAAAGAACTAAAAAAGATTAAAACAATAACTTTAAGTAACTTAATCTCAACCGACGAGGATGGATATCCGCATTTTCTTGTAAACTATAGCATACTTAGCAATGTTTATTTTTCTTCAAACGATAGATTTGCTAGCACAGGAAGAGTTGAAAATAATTTATCTGCCCCTGGGCTATATGATATATTTTATCCTTTGATTAGAAATGAAATTCCGCCTAACACTAATTTCTTATTGGACGTTCAGGGAGCTAAGCTTCTTGCATTAATTCCGGAAGGCGCGTTTATTGCTGATAGTAAAGGCAACAGCTATTTGTTGTGGGAAGGTGACGAAGTTTATCTTGGTTATTTAACAAAAATAGATTATAAAAATAATAGAGTAAGTTTTGTTCTAAACAAAGGCGGGATTATTGAAAAAGTTGAGCTGGATTTAGAAAGTGAAAAAAATAAGAACAATAAATTAGAGAAATTAAAATGAAAAAGATTATTACATCACTAGCATTTGTATTAATTTTTATATCCTTTGCATATCCTCAAAATTATCTTGAAAG
>CAZRMA010000074.1:0-12156 GCA_964600655.1 uncultured Ignavibacteriaceae bacterium | reverse complement strand
GTGTGGAGTCTCCATCCCAATAATTCCAATCCCAGATAACAAACTGCTTAGGAATCACAGGGAGCGCGTCAGTATAATGAAGAATCATATCATCCCATATACAAGGACGAATTCCTTTTTTTAATAAAGGCTGAGATACATCTTTCATATATTCCGCATAAAGTTTTCCTTTACCTATCTTCTTTGCTTCAGCAAAACATTCAGGGCTTGTGGCAAAAACGTAAGCTTCGTCTCCTCCCAAATGAAAATATTTTATGTCACCAAATAAATCCAAATACTCTTTTATCCAATTTTTGATAAACTTTCGTACTTCAGGTTTGCATGTGGCATAACAATCGTATCTACTCGAGTCCTCCCTAAATGAATAATAGTTTTTGTGTTTCAATACATACTCGGCATGACCAACTGTCTGAAGCAACGGAATCGGTTCTAATCCTAATGATCTAGAATAGCTTAATAAATTTTTAAATGTTTCTTTTGAAAAGGCATCTGAGCTTACACATTCGGGACATGTTTCCCATTTTATTTTATCTTCAACTTCCCATAGAACAGCATTAAATCCCATATCGGCTGCTTTGCTCAGCCATTTTTTAATATAGCTTTCTTTTAAAGCGACAGAATTAAAATCTAAATGGAAAACAATTAAAGGCTTTTTCACGTTGCTTTCATTCATGGTTGACGATATAAGTCTTGTCGACAAAATAAAACTTATTATAATAAATAAAGGAAGTATTTTAGATTTCATAATAATACAGCTCTTAAATTCTTTGAAGGAGAAACTCATTAAATTTTTTAATCTTCATGCTAGTCAATTAGAATAAAATGAATGAATTGATTGAATTACACTCTATCATATATTAATTAAGCTCCCCCGTAGAAGTTGAAAAAAATTTTTCAATTAATGGAATGGTTGAACCTATCACATTAACATTATCGCCTAATGAAGAGAATAAAATTTCTGTAGCTCTACGGGGTATTTCAAGAGCACGCTTTTGAACAATGTTCATGATGGAATCTAAAACTGACCCGCAATCCTGATCTATTTCACCACCAAGAATAATAGCTTCAGGATTGAATAAATTAATTATAGTAACAATTCCTTCCCCCAAATTTTTCCCCATATCATCCAAAAGATTAAATGAAAGCTTATCCCCTTTGTTCGCTGCTTCGCAGATCAAATTAAAATTTATTTTTTCTATGTTTTCCGATGATAACTCGTGGAGACTTGACAATACTCCCTGCTCAATCATATCCTTTGCTTTGCGTACAACCGCTTTAGTGCTTGCCAATGTTTCAATACATCCAACATTACCGCAAGCGCAAATGGGTCCATTTTCATCCACTGTGATATGGCCAAATTCACCGGCAGAGCCAGTTACTCCTGCATACAACTTCCCATTTAAAATAATTCCCATTCCAACACCAGTGCCTACATCAAGGAATAATAAATTTTTCTTTCCACGGCCTCTCCCGAAATTTAGTTCTGCTAAAGCAGCTGCATTTGCCACGTTCTCTACATGTACAGTTATTTTGAATTCTTCTTCGAGTAAAAGCTTTATTGATAGGTCGCCCCAATCAGCAAGATGCGGGAAAGGGCGAGCAGCTCCTTCTTTAGGATTAACAAGTCCTGCAACTGCTACCCCAATACCGAGTAATTTTTTGGGAGTTATTTTTAACTCTTCTATCGCACTTTGTATATTTTCTATCAAAATTTGAATTACAAAATCCTTGCTTGAGAATTTTTCAAACTCCATGGAATTGTTATAAAGAATTTCCCCCTTTAAATTTCCAATAATTGTGTGAACCCTGCTATGTGACAATTCGCAACCAACTATATACCTGTAATTAGGATTTATTTGATAGAGTGCGGAAGGCCTTCCTCCTCCCGATTCTTCTTTCCCATTTTCAAGCGTTAACTCATTTTCATTTAAAGTATGAATAATCGAATTAATTTTTGCAAAGCTTAAACCTGTTTTATCTACAAGATCACGTTTTGTAATTGGTTCATGCTGGTTTATTGTATTAATAACCAATGATATATTTCTTGCACGAAAATACGATTGTCCTCCGCCATTATTTCTTTTTTGTAATTCAATCATTTTGTAATCCACATTATTATAATTTTTCAACTTTATTCAGTTGGGCTCCGATATAAATTAGCCTGCCTTAAAATATCAAATTATAAAAAAACCTTCCTCAATAATTATTAAAATTTTAATCCGGCTGTAATCTGAATTGGATTTGAAAATCTACTGCTTGCATCTACCATATAACTAAGATCAAGATTAATAATCATTCCGCCGGAAAGTGAATAGTTTAAACCTACACCTGCAGTTAAATTCCCAACATCATAATTCATTCTATACCCGCTGCGTAATTGAATAAGTCCAAGATAATCATATTCTATTCCTATATTTAATCTTTCAGTATAATCTCTGGGATGAATTGCATCAATAGCTAGTAATAAACTGCTTGCAGAATTTTCATCAATTATATCTAGCATATCCATAGAAATACCAATTTTAAAAGTTAAAGGTGTCCCAAAAGATTCTTCTTCGTATTTTATATCTGTTGAAAAATTTTGAATAGACATTGCAAAGGCAAGGCTTTTATATCCGGGATAATAAATAGTTCCCAAGTCGAAAGACACGGCCTTAACAGTATTGTCTACAGATTCAGTTGTCCCTAAAGTTGTTACTACAGCGTTGTGCCCATAATTTTCATACAAGTATCTTACTTGTCCTCCCACTGAAAATTGTTCAGAAATTTTTCGAGAATATGCTAATCCAATTGCGAGATCAGTAGGTGAAAACGTTCCCTCATCAATATAACCTAGTTGATTTGAGCCTGCTGTTGTAGTGGCAACGGATGTGGCCTTGAGAGTTCCATAATCCATCCAAATTAAACTTAACGCAAAGGTTCCTAAATTACCCATATTAATTCCCACACCTGCCGCATCCATAGAAATATCTGCTATCCATGAATTATGAGAAAAATAAACTTCTTTATCTTCTAAAAATGACAAGCCGGCAGGATTCCAGAATATTGACGACAATCCTTTGACTGCTGAAATACCGGCTTCTCCTCTTCCGACCATTTCAGCATCAACTCCAATTTTTAAATATTGCATTCCACTCTGTGCTACTTTTTTAAAATTGTCTTGAGAATGAAGATTAGAAATAAAAAGTAACAAGCTTAAAGTTAATAGTGAAACAAATACTTTATTAATCTTCTTCATCTGATTACCACAAATTTAATAATTGCATTCCCCAGCGTTGATTCGATATGAGCAATGTAAACTCCGCTGGTAATAAATTGATTTGAATCCGTGATTTGATTCCATGATTCTGATCCCAATCCATTTGTATGATACATAGTTTTTACCAGATCACCGGAAACAGTATAAATACGAATTGTACATTCTCCCGGTAATCCTACAAAGAGAAGCTTATTATTTTCTACATCACTTGGATCGTTAGGGTTACCGAAATTTTGCGAGCGAATGTTATAAGGGTTTGGAACAACTCTTAAATTATTTTCGAAGTCCGAATACGAAGTTTCCGCACGCCTTGCAGCCGCGGCACCTATATATGCACTTGAAGTAAGCCATGAACTTTCTAACGATTGGCCGGTGTTTAGAAAATTTTGAGTCCCATCGTCAAAAGCAGTTACGGCATAATAATAATTAAAACCCATCACCAGATTTGTATCGATATAAGTATGCGTTATAGAATTATTACTGGTTCCGCCGCATTCAAATATTTTTTCCCACAAATTATCAGGAGTAATTGCAGCTCTATAAATTCTGTATCCGTAAAAATCTATTTTATTTGTGATTGGATCAGCGACACTCTCAGCGCTTGAAGACCAATGCAAAATATTCCTTCCTACACCCGTTTTAATCGTCAGCGAATCAGGAGAAGCAGGCGGAAAAGGAACTCTATAATTGTGATTGTAAACTAACATTGCGTTAGACATTGATTTAAAAAGTGAATCTTTTCCAGTTGAAATTTCGTTTAAATAATCATCCTGTGTAATCTGCCCGCTTAAAAGCTTCATTCCTAAATCCTGAGCTTTTTCTCTTGAAATGCCATCAATAATTTGAACTAGTACAATTCGAACATCATCATTAATTTTCATATCATAAGGTCCGCAGGCTAAAATTAAATTTTGTGCTCCTATTCCAGAAATATCCTGGTTTGAACCTTGAGTTAAAACCTGGTAGCGTGCAGATCCCGCTGTTACTAATGTAGAATTGGAGGAAACATTTTTGGGCTGTCCAGGATCATCAGAAGAACCAAAAAGCAGATCATCCTTTGCCTGCCTATCAATATGCAAAATTCCAACACCGTAATACCCGGGAACAAGCGGTTCTTTTGTAACAGGGTCTGGCGAATATTCCGTTGCTCCAACCGGCCCATCCCAGCAATATAATATTCTCATTGAGTCTGCAGATTTATCCCCAGCCAACCATTTATCATAGGTTTCACCGTAGTACTGGTAAAAATCGTTGTACTCAACACCTCCGAATTTAGGCTTGATATCAGTAGAAAAAGGGAATCCAAACCACACATCTTTCAACTCATTATTCAATTCTTTTGTTTGAGTATTAACATCAACATTGCCTGTATTAATAAACCGATAATCATAAATAATAAAATTTTTAAACCCTGTTGTTGCATAAGCATAAGTTTTTAACTGAACCGTTATGCCTTGAGAATTTGTCCAATCACTTTCAATTTGTTCATCACACTGTAAAGATGGAACAACATTAGCGGCATCATAAACCTCGTTTTTGGTGGACATGCCGTCTGTAACTATAACATTAGGATATGCATACTTCACTCTCTTTTGTAAACTCAACGGAACGAGATCACTATAATCAACATTAAAATTACCGGATGCTATTACCGAAGTGCTCGGCAAAGTATCATTAACTCCTAAAAAGTTTGTAACACCAGTCCAAACCCCCCAGGATTCCTGATAATATTTTCTTGACGTCATATCGAAATACCTGGAATCATAAGGCCAGGTGGTATAAAGAATTGTATTTCTCCTATAAATTAACGAACCGTTATCTGATATTTGCGTAGCGATACGGTTTATGTGATGCTGAAAATAAGTTTGTGTAAAAGATGTTTGGCTAAATAATAAGCTTAGTATCAGTATAGTTTTAATTCTAAATAGAAACTTCATTTCTTCTCCATTAAAGATCTATATGAACACCGATGTAATAATATCTTGGATTTAGAAAGAACAATTGTGTTGGATAATCTCCTTCTGGAGGTAACTGGATATAAGATTGTTGATAATCTCCAGGCTGGTCACTGCCACCCTCTGAAGGAAGATTTAATGAATTCATATAATTCTCCCAATCTTTGAGATTCGGCAATAACAATGAACGCATATAATGTGTAAGCTCTTTCCTATTGAGTACATTATACACCTCCAGGTAAGCTTCCATTGAAGTTCCGGCTATAGTGAAACCTTTTGAAAGCCTGATATTAGTATTTTGATGATCTCTCCATCTCACATTATATCTTAACCCAGGAATATTTTGTGGATTCCATGTAAAGGTTGCACCACTTCGTATTTCATGAGTAATATTTAAATGCCAATTAGACAAAAGATTTCCGCCTAATATTTCAGAACAAAAATTATCCGGAGTGCTAAATGTTAAATTGGCAAGAAATGTATAATTAGCACCGGGTGTACTTTGTGTACTTGTTGTAAACTGCGGAGTTTTAAAAACATCTTCGTATATATAATCATAGCCTATATTACCTGCAGACATTACATAGTAATCATAACTAAGGCTTCCAGTAATGAAATCGCCCAGTTCTTTTTCGAAGATCGCTTCAAACCCTCTAACATCGGCGTAATTATCATTTGTGTATGACTGAATTATATTGCCGGCATGAGAAATATATTGAACTGATTTTATTTGATTTATAATGTCTCTATAATAACCTGAAATGTGAAGCAAATATTCGTCTCCAAACTGCTGTTCAAAGCCTAACTCATAAGCAATGGTTCTTTCCGGCTTTAGATTCGAATTAGGTATTCTATCAAAAATACCAGCATCTCTCTGACGTAATGCAAATAAAGTGCTTACACCGGGTTCACTGTAAAAGTGTCCGTAATTAAAAAATAATTTACTTTTTGTACTGATTGGATGAGAAATTCCAATTCGAGGACTTACATAGAAAAACGGTTGTACGCTTGCAGTTGGAACTAAAGCTAAACTGTCCAAATTAAAATCTGCGGAGTAAAGGTTTGTATAATAATTATATCTTCTATTTGTATAATCCATCCTAATGCCCAGGTTAGCAATCATTCCTTTGAATTCAATTTTGTCCTGTGCATAATATGCTATCCTTAAAGGAATCACATGAAATATATCCATCTTATATAATGGAGGAGAAAGCTGAACAACACCGCTATTTTCATGAAGGTCATCATAGTTTAACTCAAAGCCGGTTTTTACTTGATGATATTGACCAAGTTGACTAACAAGATCCAAACGTGAGGTAATCAATACTTCCCTTGAAAAATCCCGCTGCTTGCCCATACCGCCCATTGTGAAAAAATAACCTTGACTTGTCAACCCGAAATCACTTTCTCTATTGCCAAAATCTCTGCCAGTAGCCTGCTGAATCCATCCTTGTTGCGGAGAAGCATCGAATGTAAATCCACCAATAGTAAATGTCGGCCCACCGGTAAATGGTTTTGGATAAACAAATGATCGGCGCAATAAATAGTTTATACGAAAATCATAATATGTACTTGGCGAAAGTACGTGATTTAATGACAGTCCAAGCTGATTTCTATATCTATCCGCCACTGACTGCTGACCATCGTAATACTTTGTGCCGAAATACTGCAAGCAGTAAACAGCCTGTATTGGTGTTGCTATGGAAACTTCTGGTGTGTTATACGCGACCGACGAAAAATTCTGCTGATAATTTCCCTGAACATTTAGTTTTAATGTACTGGATGTATGAGTTGTTAATTTCCAGAACCAGTTTATATCCGTATAATGATCTCTAGAAAGAGGTATTGCCAGCATATTATACTCGTATCTCAGGCTTGAAAAGAAGTCAATGCTATTTACTAAATTCAAATCATTTATAAATGGTACCGGGCCTCCAATAGATGCATCAACAATTTGATCAGGCTTATTTCCGTAGGCTCTTGGTCTATGCTGCCATTTCCAAACTTTTTGCGCTTGTTCAGGTGAGAAATGATAAACCGAATCATATTTTGAAAATAATTCCCAGTAACTATCGGGGTTGTTGGCATCATGTATTCCATCCTGACCATATAAAGCGCTATTTGTACCATATAACTTCCATTCAGGTGCAGAATTAGGATCGTAAATATTATCACCAAAATGTTTTAAATGAGCTGGACTAGCTTTATAATCAAAACTTAAATGATATTTGCTTCCCCCTTCTTTGGTAATAACATTTATAACTCCGGATCTGATATTTCCGTATTCAGCATTAAAGCCGCCGGTCAATACTTCTGCAGATTTTAATGAGCTTAAATTGAAGTTTGTTATGCTTCCGCTGTATATACCTTCAGTGACGTTCATTCCATCTATGAAAACTCCAACACTTGTTCCCCCGCGAATAGAAAGCGTGGGAGTTATTTGTTCCGCAACATCATTAGAAGTATTTCTAAAAATTACTCCGGCTTTCAAATTTAAAGCACTGTTAAAATCCTGAAGAGGAGCATTCTGAATGTTTTGTAAATTTATTTCTTGTTTACTAGAAGACACATCTAATTCAATGGGAGGTTTTTTTGCGACAACCACTACTTCATTCTTTAAAGAAATATTTATTGGCTCAAGCTTAAAATCTAATTCTGTGGTGTGGTCTGGGCTGATGATTACATTAGTCATAGTAACCGTTTGATAACCAACGTATGAAGCCCTTACAGAATAAGTCCCTGCAGGAATACCAATAATAAAATATTTCCCGTTAACATCGGTTGAAGCACCAAGCCCTGTTTCCAAAACTAGAATGTTTGCCCCGATTAAAGGCTCCCCGCTTCCCGCTTCAACAATTGTCCCGGATACTTTGCCGGTATTGCCTGCGTATAATTTAGAAGTAATGATAGATGCAAGAAATAAAGATATAACAGTCAGTATAAATAAATTTTTATTTTGTAAACTAATGATCATATTATGATCCTTCAAAATCGCTACAAAAGAGTTATTTCAAAACAAACTTTTTATTGGAAGGGACCCACTTATAAAAAGCATACTATAAATAGAACAATGCAATTTTGCGGTCATTAAATTACTATAGTCGCAAAAGCGAGCCCCAAACCAAATATTACTTAAGCAGCAACATTTTCTTAGTTGAAGTAAATGTGCCTGCTGTTATTGAATAAAAATATACGCCGCTAGATAATCTATTAGCATTAAAATTCACTTCATGCGTACCTGCGTTTTGTTTTTCATTTATCAATTCGGCAACTTTTTGCCCAAGTAAATTATAAATCGTCATTGTAACCAATTCATTCTTTGGCAATTCATATCTTATTATCGTCGACGGATTAAAAGGATTAGGATAATTCTGACTGAGTTGAAATTTATTTGGGACTGTTGAATTTTCGTTTCCAGAAATTGCAGTAACTACTATGTCACTAGAAAGTTTATCAACTCCTTCTATTTTATCCAGCACGAACGAATAGGTAACGCTATTTTGTTCAGGATTTCTAATTTCAAAAAATATCTGATCAACATTTGCAAGATCACCCATTAGCTGTTCTTGAGTGCCAATGTTATCTGACCATAAGGGATTTTGAGGATCATTTCCCAGGTAACGAAATCCAGATGTAGAATCTACAGTAAATGGAATTCCGATATGACCCCAATCAGTTGAATTAAGTGAAAAGGAATTTGAGCCCCACATTTCATTTCCGCTGAACAAACGGACATTTATTTTATTATTGCTTCCATCACCTTTCAACCAGAATTGAAAACCGCCATTTAGATTCGAAAAATTTAATCCAGGGATAATATTATTATTCCTAATTAAAGCATATTGTGTTCCGGGAGTAGCATTATAAGTAATCACTGCGGCTTTAGTACCTTCAGCAACCGAATCTTGATCTGTTGTAAGTGTTAAATCCGCACCGAATGGCTGCCATGTAGTATTAAGATCGCTTGAATTAGAATATGATTCAAAATTCTCTACTGGAACCGGAGGCAATGGAGGGAATTCATCTACTGCGTAAAGTCCATCTACATAAAGTGTATAATGTATAAAATCAATTACAGGACGGTAAACATAAAATCGAATTTGAGTAACATTAGCTAAATCAGTTTTCAGCATTTCAATTGTTCCGAGATCCGATCCTATAACAGGATTATCAGGGTTATTCCCCAAATAACGGAATCCAGTTAAAGTATCTATCACAAAAGGTATTTTAATCAGATGCCATGTAGTATCACTTAAGGGCATGTTATAGGAACTCCACATTTCATTGCCGCTATAAAAACGAAATGAAAAATTATTAGGCGAACCATCGCCTCTCAAATAAAATTGAATACCTTTTTTACTAGAAATGTCTACAGGAGTAAAATTTCTTGGTCTCATAGCTCCACCCCAAGTAGTCTGATTATCGCCAACATAAACGTAATCAATATACTTAAAACCGCTTTGAGCATTCAGGGGATCGGAAAGCACAGTAAAATCCTGAGTAGAATAACCGAAGAATTGCCATGCAATGTTTAGTGAGTCTCTGTTTTTATAAGTTTCCCAATCTTCTAACATTATTGAATTTTGAGGCGGGAGATTTTTAACCGAATAGATGTCATCAAAATAAATTGTATATGAAATATTTTCTATTGCCGGATGATCAACATAAATACGGAAATCGGTTACATTCGCTAGGTCAGACATTAAATCAACATCTGTTAAATTTCCATTTGAAAATCCGTTGGTGGTATCAACAGCATAGGGAATATAAACTGCATGCCAGGTAGTATCTGACAAAGGAATTTTATTAGATGACCAATTTGAAGTTCCATTTGAAAGCCTAACATAAATTTTATTGGCGGTTCCATCACCTTTTAAATAAAATTCAATTCCTCCTGTAGTTGAAGAAAGATCAAGCGGATTATCAGCAAGATCATATCTTTCAATTGCACCACCCCAGGTAGTTTGGTCATTACCGCTATACACATATTTGAAATACCGCTTCCCTATCGGAGCGTCAGCAGAATCAACATCAAAATCTAAAGTGGAAAAGCCGAATGCTTTCCATATTGTACTTAGACTATCCTTAGTTGCATAGCTTTCGAAATTATCAATCTTGATATTCTGGGAGAATAACGAATAATTTGAAAATAACATTACAGTAAAAAATATCATTAGAAATTTTTTAACTTGATTTTGTCTCATTTTGCCTCCTTAAGAAATAATAATATCTTTTTATAATCTTCATTTGATAACACGACAACAGAAATCTTCATTAAAAACAATAACCTTAGCGAAGCTTATTATATAAGATGCGCCAGGTTATTAACAGGGCGCATCTATAAAAAGCAGAATCTTTATTTTAGTAGTATTAATTTTTTTGTTTGAGTAAAATCGCCGGAGTGCAAAGAATAAAAATAAACACCACTGCTAAGCTGTGATGCATTGAATTTAATTTCATAATTACCGGCTGGTTTTACTTCATTTATTAATGTAGCAACTTCTTTACCGAGAATATTATAGACTTTAATTGTTACCAATCCTTCTTTGGCAACTCCGTATTTAATTTGTGTTGCGGGATTAAAAGGATTCGGATAATTTTGAGAAAGTTCATATTTATGAACAACAGTTTTGCTTACATTAACTTCCTTACTGTAACTGAACGATCCATCGAAATCCACTTGTCTTAATCTATAAGAAATTGACGATGAATTAATATTGCTGATGTTATCTTCATAAAAATAAGTTGAAGAATTTGTAGAAGTACCTTGCCCATTTATAAAGCCAAGTGTTTCCCACGCTGAGTTCAATTTTCTTTGAACTTCAAATCCGCGGTTATTAATTTCTGTTGCTGTAGTCCATTGAAGTTTTACTGAAGAACCTAAATTTATTGCGTTGAAAGATGTTAATTCAACGGGAAGGACTGTCCCATCTGAAAAAGCATTAACAGCATAGAATGCGTCAAAATTTAAATCTCTTAAAATGTCATCTTTTACTGGTTTATCGACTACTATTCTTAAACCATTGATACCTTTTAAATGATTATATAATTCTTCAGTAGTTCCAATGTTTGAAGAAAATACAGGTCCATTATTAGGATCATTACCTACATAACGGAAACCAACTAAAGTATCTGCAAAGAAACCGATTTTAACTAGATGCCATGTTGTATCTTTTAGAGGGATAAAATAGGAAGCCCACATTTCATTACCATTATCAAGTCTGAAATAAAGATGATTATCGGTGCCATCACCCTTCATATTAAATTGAATACCAGCCATAATACCAGACATATCTGTAGAATCCATTGCTCTTATTCTAAAGGCGCTTCCCCATGTTGTTGTGGTGCCTGGTCTGTATTTATAGTCAAGGTATTTAAAACCTAATGGAGAATTTTCAGCATCTTTCCTTAGATTATAATCAGCAGTTGAAAATCCAAAGAACTGCCAAACTGCGTTTACTTGAGAAGTAGTATTATAATTTTCAAAATCGTCTATAACAATACCATCTGGAGGAAGTGCTTTAATTGCATAAACTGAAGATACACCAATAGTATATGAAATATTATCAATTGTAGGATGGTCAATATAAATTCTAAAGTCAGTAACATTTGCAAGATCGTTTTGCAAATCGGTATCAGTTAGAGAACCATTCGTAAAGCCATTAGCAGTATCAACCATTAAAGGAATTAAAACAGTATGCCAGTTTGTGTCTGCCAAAGTAATAAAGTTAGAGGCCCAATTGCTTGTGCCATTAGAAAAACGGACGTATATTTTATTAGAAGTTCCATCACCCTTTAAATAAAATTGAATACCTTTGTTTGCTGAGGATAAATCTAAAGGTGCCGAAGCAAGATCAGTTCGTTCCAATGCTCCGCCCCAGGTAGTTTGATCATTGCCGCTGTATACATAATCGAGATAACGCGTGCCCATTGGGGAATTAA
>CAZRMA010000073.1:0-12178 GCA_964600655.1 uncultured Ignavibacteriaceae bacterium | reverse complement strand
AACGGATGTTATGTAACTGCAGAAGATGTTGGAACAAGTGTTGAAGATATGGCGAATGTTTTTTCGGGAACCAGGTTTACCACCTGTATTCCTCCGGAGTTTGGAGGCAGCGGAAATCCTTCGATTCCTACTGCAAGGGGAATAATTTCTGGGATGGAAGCAGCTTTAGAATTTTCCGGATTGGGAACTCTTGAAGGGAAAACAATCGCGATTCAGGGATTAGGACACGTTGGTGAACCTTTGGTCCGGTTTCTATTTGATCAAAATGTCAAAAAAGTAATCACTGTAGATATAAATCCTGCTCATATTGGTCCAGCAAAGAAAAAATTTGCTGACAGGAATTTTGAATGTAAATTAATTGACAAGAATGATTTTAGCATCTTCAGTGAAGATTGCGATATCTTTTCACCAAACGCAACTGGTGCAATACTGAATCCGCAAACAATCCCAATGCTTAAAGCTAAAATAATATGCGGTGCGGCTAATAATCAGCTTGAAGATATGCAAAGAGATGGAAAGAGTTTACACAATAAAGGAATTAATTACGTACCGGATTTCCTGACAAACAGAATGGGAATTGTAACTTGTGCAAATGAACAATATGGGTATATAAATAATGATCCAACAATTGAAAATCATTTCAGTAGAAATTGGGAACATTCAATATTTAATAGGACATTGCAGGTCCTGAACGATTCTAAAGAAAAAAATATTCCGACAGCAGAAATTGCTCTGAAGCTGGCAAACAAACTTTCCCGGAAAAATCATCCGATATTTGGACATAGAGGAAAACAAATTATCCAATCATTGGTTGAGAATAAGTGGCACCTGAAATGACCTAAATAAAATTCAAATATATTTTGGGTAAAGAAGTTGTCCCTTTGGTTAATGACATAAAATGTGGAAAGGAATAAAATAAATTTGATGGAAATAACTTATATAGTGGGGTTTATTTCTTTCAACTTAAAGCGGGAGAATTTATTCAAACAAGGAAGATGATTTTACTTAAATAAAAATTATTCCTAAATATATTTATAATGCGGGAGTAATTGTAAATACTCCCTTATTCAAACCTTTTTATTCTACTCAATATTCTAAATTGATATTCTTGACTGAAGAAGAATAAAAACCTATCTTCTAATTAGTTTAATAAACACTTAACCTTCCGGGTCTTTATATTTATTAATTAACATTGGGTAAATATCCTGATTTGTATCAATATCTATAATATTAAATCTTATAGGGTTTGCATAAATTTTAACCTTCTCAGATTTATCTCACTTTTATTATTTGTCTTACCAGCCACTCAAATAAGTTATTCCCAAAACTTAAGATTTAGAAGTCTAACAGTTGAGGATGGACTTTCCAATAATGAAGTATATGCAGTCATGCAGGATAAGACTGGTTTCATGTGGTTCGGCACTGATGATGGATTGAATCGATACGATGGTTATAACTTTAAAATATTTCGCCACGATGTTTCTGATTCAAATAGTATTTCCGACAATAGCATCTGGTCGGTTATGGAGGATAAAAAAGGGCATATCTGGATAGGAACAAAAGAAGGTGTGCTTAACAGATATAATCCGACTACTGAAAAATTTAAACATTGGAAAATTGATTCCTATCTTACTGAGGAAAACAGTATCAAATCACTATTTGAAGACACCAAAGGAAATATTTGGATCGGTTCATACAAGGAAGGTCTCTACAAGTTAAATCCGAAATCGAATAAAATTAATCACTGGAGTGCAATTCCAAATGATGAAAAAAGTTTAAGTCATAATTATGTTATGTCAATAATCGAAGATGCTGATGGAAATATAATAGTAGGCACATACAATGGATTAAACAAATTAAATCCTGAAAAGCCTGAGAAAGGTTTTGAACGTTTCTATTATAATCCCAATACCAAAAACAGTTTAAGCAGTAATTTAATTTGGGAACTAACTAAATCTCCAAATAATCCGAAAGTTATTTGGGTGGAAACAAGCGATAATTTAACAAAATTAAACACAGACGATTATTCATTTGAGAGAATCATGATTTCTAATCCGGGGAATTTACAATATGGCACAAGTTGTAATTCAGTAGTTGAAGAAATTATCGAAGGCGAAAAAATTATTTGGACAGGATCTTATTCCGGCTTGATACGAATAAATCTTTCGTCGGGTTTTTCTTATCGATTTGTTCAAGATGAAATTGATCCCAAAAGTTTAATTAGTAATCAAATTAATCAAATAATTAAAGACCGGGCCGGAGTTCTTTGGATTGTCACAGAAAATGGCATTAGCTATAGTACTCCGAAATCAACATCATTTAATTCCTTACTTAATAGTAATAATAACTTTAATCCTAACTCAACTTTATTGAAAAAGAATATAACCGCAATTTCTAAATCAGATAAAAACAGAATTTGGATCGGAACAACGGATGGACTTTATTGCTTAACTGATTTAAAAACTAATCCAAAACTTGAAAAGATAAATCAGTTTGATGGCATTCATATTTGGTCGCTTACTGTAAATAACGAAAATGAATTATGGTTGGGAACTTTCGGGAAGGGCCTGAAAAAATATAATTATCTCACAAAAAAAATATCCGACAAAAAAATAATTCACCCTAAAATTAAAACTCAATCGGTAGACTATATTAAATCAATGCTAACAGACAGTAAGAAAAATACATGGGTTGGTTTTTGGGGTGTTGGTGTTATGAGAATAAATCCAATGACAGGAAACAATAGTCTGTGGTTAAATGAACCAGGTAATTCCGAAAGTTTAAGTCATAATGACGTTTGGGTAATTAAAGAAGACCGCTTTGACAGAATTTGGTTAGGTACTCAAGGCGGTGGTTTGAATTTATTTTTGGAAAATAAAGGCGGCAAATTCCATCATTGGTTACAAAATGAAGATGAAAAGAATAGTCTCAGCAGTAATAATATTTATTCTATCTATGAAGCAAAATACACGAAGACAATCAATGATTCTGAAACAATTTTATGGATTGGGACAAGCAACGGATTAAATAAATTTGTTGTAAAAAATAGAGACCCAGGCACTGATCTTTACGATATTGATATCACAAATAAATTTTACACTGTAAAAGACGGCTTACCTGATAATTCTGTGAAGAGTATGTTAGAAGATGATAATGGAAATCTTTGGCTTGGAACAGGTGCTGGAATTTCATTTTTCAATATAAGTAAAAATACATTTACGAATTTTTCAAATGAAGATGGAATAAATAGTACTGTTATGAATAATGAATCAGCTTTAATTGTTGATAACGATCTTATGCTATTTGGAAGCACAAAAGGTCTGGCAATATTTAACCCTAAAAATATTAAGCTATCTTCTTATAAACCAAATATAGTTTTTACAGATTTTCAAATATTTAATCAGTCTGTAAAAATTGGAAAAAATTCCACTCTGGGAGAAAGTATTTCGTTCACCAAAAAAATTATACTTACAAATGATCAGAATGTTTTTTCATTTCAGTTTGCTGCATTAGATTACAACTCACCGCAGTCAATTAACTATGTACATAAAATGGAAGGATTTGATAACGACTGGGTTGAGAGCGGAAATAGAAGATTTGTTACATACACAAACTTAAATCCCGGAGAATATACATTTAAAATCAAATCAACAAATGCAGACGGTGTTTGGTGTGATAATGAAGCTGCACTAACAATTTTAATAAAACCCCCTTGGTGGAAAACTATTTGGGCGTATATAACTTATGTCATTTTAATTTTAATGGGTTTAAGCATTATCAGACGATTCGAACTGAACAGAACAAAATTAAGAAATGAATTAAAGCTAAAAGAATTTGAGGTTAAGCAAAAATCTGATCTTGAAGAAATTAAATCCAGGTTTTTCGCAAATCTCTCTCATGAATTTAGAACACCTTTAATGTTGATTAAGGGACCTCTTGAAAATTTGAAAAACAGATATGCAGCAAATCATGATGAAGATATCGATTTAATTGAACGAAATAGTAACCGGCTTGAAAATTTAATCGATCAACTTCTCGAATTATCTCAGCTTGAAAAAGCAGCCATTCCCTTAAAAGTAAGTGATGAAAATGTTATTACAATCTTAAAAGGATTGATATCTTCGTTTGAATCCTTAGCGCTACAAAAAAATATTTCATTAACATTTGAAAATAATATCAAAAATGAATTCCTCTGGTTTGATACAGATAAATTTGAAAAAATAATTAATAATCTGCTTTCCAACGCTTTTAAGTTCACACCTGAAAATGGTAAAGTATTGGTTTGCATAAATGAAATTTCAAAAAATGAAAAACTCTTTGCAGAAATTAAAATTATTGATTCTGGAATAAGTATTCCACAGGAAAAAATAGATAATATATTCGATCGCTTTTATCAAGTGGATGATTCCGACAATCGCAATTTTGGCGGCTCCGGAATTGGATTATCGCTTGTTAAAGAATTTATAGAATTGCACAAATGGCAAATTATTGTAAAAAGTAAAATAGGGATCGGGACAGAATTCAAAATAGAAATTCCATACGGAGACGAACATTTAAGCGAAACTGAAAAATCTGAGGCCCTAAAAATTATAAATAATAAGCAAATATTAACTGATCAAAGTTCTTCTGAAAAGAAGAATATTATTTCAAAAGAATCATTTGAAAATAAAATTGATAAAGCTAAAATATTAATTGTAGATGATTCACCGGATGTAAGGAAATATTTAACCAATTTACTAAAAGATAAATATTATGTCGCGGAAGAAGAAAATGGGAAAAAAGGAATTAAAGCGGCTCTAGAAATACTGCCGGATTTAATTATTAGTGATATAATGATGCCAACGATGAATGGAATGGAATTCTGCAGCAGATTAAAATCTGAATGGCAGACTAGTGATATTCCAATAATTTTATTAACAGCAAAAGCCTCGTTTGAAAGTAAACTTGAAGGTTTGGAAATCGGTGCCGATGAATATCTTACAAAGCCTTTCGATTCAAGAGAATTATTCACACGAATTAATAATTTGCTTGAACAAAGAGATAGATTAAGAAAAAAATATGGTGAAAATTTTGAGGATGCATTTCAAAAAAATAATTTATCAAAAGCAGACAATGAATTTATGAAAAAATTAGAAGATACTATTCTTAAAAATATTGATAAAGTAAATTTTAATACTGAATTTTTAGCAAAAGAATTATTTGTGAGTAGAACAAAACTTCACAGAAAAGTTAGTGAAATTTCCGGACAAGCTCCCGGGGAATTTATTCGATCAATTAAACTCAAAAAAGCCTCACAACTACTTTTGGATAATAAATTATCCGTAACACAAATTGCATACGAAATTGGTTTTTCAAGTCCTGCCCAATTTACTCGGGCATTTTCAAAACAATTCAATTGCCTGCCTTCAGAATTCCTTTCTATCAAAAAACATTAAAAATTTCCTAAATAATAAATATTCACGTTGTTTGAAACAAAAAAGCAAAATGTTGCAACAAATCAGATAGCAATTTTCTTTAGCAAAATTTAATTTCTATAAAGTATTTATTAGTTAATAATATGAGATAAAATTGATGAAGAGAGAAAATACATATAATTCCATAACACGAATTCAGAGGCAACTAAAAATAGTCAGCATTATAATAACAATTATTTCTATTGCCATAGGCATACTAGTCGCATTTTTATTTACCGGTATACTGAACTTTATGTTATAAAATGCAGATTCTTGTAAAGTCACCACACTCTGCATGCCGGAGACCTTATGCAAATATGGATAATGCTTCTCTTGAAATGATACCATACTATCTCTGAAAATACTATTCATAGAAGAATAGAATTTTTTAAATAACTATTGGAGTACAAAAATGAAGTTAACAACAATCTTATTAACACTTTTTTTATTAATTGGTTTTTATTCATACACATCAGCACAATTTGATCTTGGGGAAAAAATCAAAAAAAAGATTAACAAGGAATTAAATAAAGCAACTGACGATGCAATTGATGAAACAACCGAAGCTATAAAAGAAGGCGGTAAAAATGAAAATGAAGACGTAAAAATAAAAGATGCCCAAAAAAACAAAAACTCAGATAACAAAACTATAATACATTCTACTTCGGAAGGGAAAGCTTCTACAAAAACAGATAGAAGCGAAACATTTGGGCATGCATCTTTTGAAGGTAAAGTTGTTTTTGATGTTAGGGAGGACGGCGATCAGCAGGTTTTCAATTATTTTGCAAAAGATAAACGTTTCCGAATGGATATGCCTGAAAAGGGAGGCTCGATATTGTTTGACAGCCATAACTTTAAAATGTACGTGATTGTAGATGAGCAGAAAATGTATATGGAAACACCAATGATGCCTACTAGTGCTGGAGCCGGCGGCGGCATCAGTAAAACAGGTGAAACAAAAAATATTCTTGGCTATGACTGTGAAAAATTTCTCTTTAAGCAGAAAGATATGGAGGGTGAAGCATGGATGACAAAAGAACTGGGAGCTTTTATGTTTTTTATGGAATCTCAGCAGGAAATGCCGGAGTGGCAAAATGAAGTTCTTGATGCAGGCTACTTTCCGCTGCAGGTAACGCAGCATGACCTTAGAAAAAATGTGACGTCTGAATTTAAAGTGAAAGATGTTACTCCAATGACATTGAGTTCTGATTTATTTGTAGTGCCTTCATCATATCAAAAATTTGATCTGCTGAATATGGATGGTTTAAAAAATTTAAATAGTAAATAAATGCTGGAGAGATAATACTAATTTGATATAAGAGACGATCAATCTCCATTGGAAGGCAATTAAATATGACAAATTGTTTTATGGTTAAAGGCTTAAATTTAATTTTGCCTTCCTTTATTCCATTTGTTAATTAATTAAAATAATCTTATTCAAACAATTAAGCTGTTAATTGAAAATGAAAAACACAGTAGAAAAAACGACCGAACAAATACGTAAACAGGACAAATTAACCGGTACTTGGATTATAGTAATTTCAATTACTATAGGAATTTTAATAACATTTTTATTAGCCGGAATAATGAATTTTATTTGGTGATGTAGCTGTATTTCAAAGCTGATTACAATATAAATATTAATTCCAAGACTTAAAATTAATCATTGAATTAAATTGGAAATCAAGTTAAATGAAAAATTGTTTAATAGTAATTAATAGAGAATGGGAAATATTATGAAATCATTTTTCCACAAGTTTTTATTTTTGATAATTTTTGTTTCATTTTTCTCACAAGCCCAAATTCTTAATGGAGATTTTGAACAATGGTCAGGAGGAAGTCCGGCATACTGGTACACTAGTAATAATGCAATATGTTTTCCAGGAGCAATGAATATATTTCAAACATCCAAAGCTTTCAGTGGAAATTCTGCAGTTTATGGAAAGGTTATAAATGCAGTTGACACATGTTTTGGAGGAGGAACAGGAGAACTTTCTCCATCAATAGCAACTTATTGGGAAAGCGATCTTATTGGTTTTGCAGTATCGGGGCGGCCTAAGCAAATGCGTGTGCATTATATCTATAAGCCGGTTGGTGATGGAGGCGCTTTTACTTCAACGGTATATTTAACTAGATGGGACATATCTCAAGGCGAAAGAGTTGTAATTGGTGTAGGAGGATTTTTTATTTTCAATACTGTTTTTCTTGATAGTACATATACAGAATATGCAACTCGAATAGATTATTACTACGATGAAGATCCCGATACGGTAGTCATTTCCTTCGGTTTGTTTTCAAATGAGGTTGGAAGTGAGTTTTATTTAGATGACATCTCACTTTCATTTATGCAGCTTACAAGTCCATCAAATGATGATGTTATTATAGCCGGAGAGAAAGACACTTTAAAATGGGATGCTGGAACTGGGAATATTAAAATTATGTATAGTTTAGATAATGGGAATTCTTACACAACAATAGAAAATAGTTACCCCGCTGATTCCAGTAAATACATTTGGGATGTCCCTGATGATTTACTTTCTGCTAAAGCAAAATTAAGAATTGAAGACTCACAGGATAATACACAATACGATGAAAAATCAGTTTATATAAAACCGTGGCAGCTAACACGAATTGATGCAAATGGAGATTTTGAACTTTTTGAACCTGCAAAAAACGGTTGGCAATTTAGAAATGATTCAAGTAGTATGTGGCCGCTTTCCTGGTGGCAGCAATTTAATTACTATGATGATCTTGACCCAAAGACAGGAATGAACTATCCACGTCGGGAACCTTTCATATCCGCACTTAATGATGACTTTCCCGATTGGCCGATATTTGTTGATGCCTTAGGACAGGCTAATTGCTACATTGGTAATGCGTATAATTCTCGAGCAACAACTTTATGGAATGCTAATTCTGGCAACTGGGGAGGATCATGTGAAGGTTTTGCTGTCTCCAGCCTACTGTATTTTTACTATGATGATTATATGAAATTAGTTTATTCTAATGTCGGCGATTTGCAAACTATAAATTCCGCTTCTTTAAGTGATGATGTCAGAAAAGTAATTAATAAATATTTTACTCAGCAGTATGGAGATCCTTATCAAAAAGACGGCGATGACAAATGGATGACTGTAGATGCACAGCAAAACTTACAAGAACTGAAAGATTTATTTGGTAAAAATAATAAGGATGCTCCGCCATTAGAATTCTATAATAATAATGGATCAGGCGGCCATGCCGTTACACCATATAAACTTGAACGAATGGGAAATTCATCAAAATTTAATCTTTGGGTTTATGACAGCAATAATCCAAATGCAACTAATCGTGGAATTATAATTGACTCTGTTGCAAATAAATGGACAGAAAATACAGGTTTAGCCTGGGGAAGTGGAACTACCGGATGCTACTTAGCACTAAGGAGTTCCGAACATCTATTTAATATTCATTTACCAAGTAAAGCTGGTCTTATTACTCCGCGGCCTGTGACTTCTAAAAATATTGGAGATCAAGCCTTCAATTTAAATATTTATAATACCAGTAATGCCGAAATACTTATTAAAAGTTCAGAAGGGAGTATTGGTTATGTTGATAGTCTGATCGTTGATGATTTTGCAAATGCAAGGCCTATCATTCCCAAAACCGGAAAAGTTCATCCACCAATAGGATATACAGTGCCACAAGGCGATTATTCAATTCAAGTAAATAATTTTACTGATCCTTCTTCTTATATATTTTTCATGGATGAATCAACCATTTATAACTATAGAAGACATGATGCGGTTTCTCCTGAAACAGATATGTTTAGTTTTTCAAATGGATTGGGCATCGAAAATATTGATGCTTCTAATAAAAAAATCAGTTTGGAAACCGTAATTGAAGAGGATAGCAGTGAAAAAGTTTTTGTAACGGACAATATGTTAATATCACAAAACGATTCAATCCATGTGAATGAATTTGAAAGAGACAAACTTATATTAAAGAATTTTGGATCTGCAAAAAATTATAATTTACAAGTACGAAGTGCTAATCCCAGCGAAGCAAAAGAGTTTAATCACGTTAATATTTCTCTTTCAAATAATTCATCGCATCAAGTTGTGCCTGATTGGAATAATTTAGATTTAGGTACTGTAAAAATTTTAATTGATAATGGTAATGATGGAAGCATTGATGATTCTATGTTTGTTTCAAATGATGCTACTGGAATTGATGATTTCTTTGCATCAAATAACCCAAATGAATTTCGCTTATATCAAAATTATCCAAATCCATTTAATCCGACAACAACAATTTCATTTAATCTTCCAAAACAATCTCATATAACATTAAAAGTATATAATATACTTGGACAAGAAGTGGCAATTTTAATGAATGAAGTTAAGTCAGCTGGAAGTTATAGGGAAGTATTTAATGCCTCATCATTACCGAGCGGAGTTTATGTATATAAACTAACAGCCGGTAGTTATATTGAAACCAAAAAAATGCTGCTGCTCAAATAAAATTTAATTAAATAAAATATTTTTATGCCCGTGCTTGGTTTACTAAGCATGGGCATTTTTACGTTTCCTCATAAATCCTTCTTAGCGAAGTCGGTTGACTGCAAATACTTAATATGAAAAATATTTAAATATTAATACTTTCTGATTCACAATTGTTGACTTTTTAAAGTATTATTGGCATTTTCAATTGAACTTCTAATCTGTTCTTAGAGAGGAGAAGGCAGAGATGAGTTTAATGTTCCCTCGCTTATAGCAAATATTATACTCTCCCCTAGACTTTATGTCATCGTAAAGACAATTATTTTTAAGATTTATTATTCTAATAGGCAATGCTGTCATTTATTAATTTCTATTATTAAAACTTATCATAGAGATTTGGATTTTCTTAGTGAAAATATGGCTGTGAAATATTAATTAGAAAGAATATTAAAATATAAATTCAGATAAGAGGGAGTAACTATCATGAAATTTCTATCAAGACTATCTGTTCTGATTATTTTATTACTTAGCTCATTTTCTTTGGCTGGTGAAATTCCAATTCAAGTGGGCCCAAATAAAGACAGTGGTCCCACTATTGCCTATAATTCTGTGGATGATGAATACCTTGTCGTATGGACTGAAACTTCAGCTACTATTAGTAGTGAAATTATGGGTCAGCGAATAAAAGCTGATGGAACCGGAAATATTGGTTCCGCTTTTACAATATTTTCTATTGGAGCCTATCCATCCGTAGCTTACAACTCTCAAACAAATGAATATATAGTTACGGAATCGCTTTTAGGAAATATTATTGGACGAAGAGTAAGTAATGTGGGAACACTTATCGGAAGTCCAGTAACTTATATGAGCAAAAATATTTCTATTTGGTCAAAAATTATTTATAACTCTCTCGGCAACAATTACCTTCTTGTGGCAGCGGAGCTTTTTGATTTGGGCAATGACCAATCCAGCATTAAAATTTCCGCAAGGAAAATTACTTCTGATGGACAGCTGACCGGTACAGAAAATTTAATTCGTGAACAAGGTCATGGCAACTATAGTGATGGAGCCAGGTTTTCCGTAGCATATGCCCCAATAATTTCCACAGAAACACCAACCGGCAGATATCTACTTGCTATTAAAGATCCAACCGATCTAACAATGCTTGATGATAATGGAGTGATTGTTTCTAAAGTCTACGACCCTCAACAACCCGGCCTTGTTGTAGATGATCATGTACCATTTCAAGGTAGTAAAGTGGGCAGCCCATATAATGTTGATGTGGCGTTCGGCAACTTTGAGGGTGAAGATATTTTTATGGTAGTTTGGGGTGACCTTGATAAGCAGCTCAACGGTTTTGACCGAAGCGGAATTTGGGTTGGTGTAGTACCGGCAATGCCTATTGAATATGAAGTCAGCGGTGTTTCCACAACAGTCTTTCCAATTTTATCAGCATCGCTTAATCATAGCATTCTCAAAACAGATGCAAAAACTTGGAAACCTGTCGTAGCTTATAATAAGGCAGCTTATAAATTTATGATTGCATGGCGGGAGATTCCAACAACAAATTCCAATAATGATACAAAAGTAAATCATATAAGGGCTGCTGCAGTTTATAGCTCAACTTCAACGCCGGATAATGTGGTGCTTTCAGCTATAACCGGTAGTGAAGATCCAAAGAATCCGGTTATTGCTACCAGCACAAAAAATTCAAACGCTTTAGTTGTTTGGGAAGATGAGAGAAATTTATCAACAACAGATATTGATTTATACGGAAATTTATTCACTACAACTGCAACAAAGTCATTTGTGTTGACATCACCAAATGGAGGTGAAGTATGGCAAGAAGGGACAGAGCAGCAAATTACTTGGGAGAGCGCCGGTATTGGTATTACTGATGTTAAAATTGAATATTCAGTAAATCATGGAGCTTCTTTCAGTTTGATTGCGAACGAAACTAGTTTAGATGGTGGTAATTCTTATAACTGGATAGTTCCAAATACTCCTTCAACTCAATGTATTGTACAAATTACTGCAAATGGACTTTCAGACCAGAGTGATGAATTATTTACAATTGCAGAAACCCCTAAATTAACCGTAGTCTCTCCAAACGGCGGAGAAGTTTGGATTGTCGGTGAGCAAAATGAAATAAAGTGGACAAATACGAATTTTACAGATCCGGTGCAAATTTATTTGTATTTAGTTGATAGTATTGGAAATTTTGTGATGAAGCCAATTATTTTA
>CAZRMA010000072.1:0-12196 GCA_964600655.1 uncultured Ignavibacteriaceae bacterium | reverse complement strand
GCTTTTCTTGATAGCTCTTTTAATAAAGGTGCATCAAAATTTGAAAGTTCAAGCAAAGTTAAATCTGTTGTTATCTTAAAAAATTTCTCGAAAAATATTAATAACCCATATGTTAATACAGGGCTTATTAACGCATTAGAGGATATAAAAGCAAACTCAATTAAAATCTTGTTTAGTTCCGCAAATCTTTCAAATCCGAACGCAGCAATCCCAGCAGTATATCCAATTAAAATGAACAAAAATGATCTGAATATTTGCGATCTGTTTTTAATATCTCTTACGGAATAAACAGCCAAAACACCGGCAAGAATATTTAAAACTGAAAAAGTATAATCATTTCCACGTAAAGCCCCGGCTATTAAAGAAATAATTACCGTTGAATAAAAACCTATCCTGGAATCAAATGTTATGGTTAGCAACATTGACGCAGCAGGGATAAAAATTAATAGATAAACTGGAGTAGAAACAACCAACTGGTTCACCAAATAAGTGATGAATGAAATGAATAGGATTACAATTGCAATCAAAATTATTTTTTGATTATCATAGAATATTTTCTTTCTGAATAAGAAGACATAAATAATTAGCAAAGCAAGTAAGAATGAGATGTGAAGAAACTTACCAACCAGCTGAAGATATAATTCTAATGTGCCGATCTTTTCTCCCTTTGCTGCTTTGTACGAATCTATTTTAAGCTTTGTTTCTTTCGTGATTCTATCGTGCTTTCCAACAATTCTCTCATTCTCATTGACAATTCCGCTTGTCTTAGAAACGTTGTTTTTTGCCTGCTGAATTAATTCATCGGTAAGCGGCTTGCTGTATATTAAATTTGGAAAAACAAAATGATCAACATATTCAATTAAGGCGGATTCAATATTCAGCTGGTAATTAAAACTCTTTATAAGTTCATTTGCATTAGCCTTAGCTTCAACCTCGGTTTGAAAATTTTTTAAGGGATCAATTTCTTCTATATTGCCCATCCTAACTGCAATGCTGTCTCTATATTTTATGCCGGACGGATAATTGACGATTTTTGATGAATAGATATTAGCTAATATATTTTTTGATAATGAGAAAAATTTGTTGAGGTTAAATCCATTCGCAGAGATTAAATTTTTCTCCTGCAATCTTAAATTTTTTAGCGTTGTAAAAGATGGTGTGGATAGAAATGACGGATTTTCCTCAGCTCGCTTGTTATCTACAATAGAGGAGTCAATCGATTTTAATAAAAACGAATTATACTTGTTAATTGAATCAATATCGTTGGCACTAGAATTAAAATTTACAAATACCGGATAAATACTTGCCTCAGCTTCCTTAATTTCGGCACGGTAAATATTCGGGTCTTTTAATATGGGAAAACTAAATGAAGCAATTAAATCGTCATGTATCCATATCGAGCCCACATTAACTTCTGATTCAATTGATTCTCCTTTTGGAAACATGAGAACAATTAATAATACGGTGACCAGTGCAATTGTGAACCGAACTCTTTCGCTGGTTTTGAAATTTATTTTATTTTTTTTCGGCATAATTTTCCCTTTTGGCCTTTAAAACCATTTCCAAAAATTCGGCCGTTCCGTCTTCATTGTTGGTACGTTTTGTAATTATGTTCGCAAGGCTTTTTATTTCCGGAACCGCATTTGCAAGAGCAACTTTTAATGCTCCAATATTAAACAAACTTAAATCATTATACCAATCACCAATTACTGCGCTTTGTTCCTCTTTTACTTTTAGGTATTTAAGCAGTCTTAATGCTCCTTTTCCTTTTGAAGTATTTTTTGTTCTAATGTGAATATAATAGACACCATCGTATGTCATCGATTTAAACGATGAAGCAGATATCCCAAAAGTATACGGGAAATTCATTTTCTCTTTTACATATTTAATTGAATCCTTATTATCTCCAGCAAACACAACCTCCAATGTTTGTTTCATGTAATCATCATAAGATTTTACTTCCTCATACTTTGCACCGAACTTATCCATTACAACGGGTATAACAGAATTATTTTCAGTATAATAGATAGCATCTGCATGACATAAAGCGATATGCAGTAAATATTGCTCAGCAAAATTTAATGCTTTTTTAATATATTTCTCTTTGATGAAAGACTCATAAATTACTTTACCATCAGGATAATTTTTAATAATACAGCCATCTAAAGAGACTAAAGGAGTATCAATTTCAAGCTCTTCAGCATATCTAACTAATGCTGAGTGAAGCCTTCCGCTGGCAAAAGTAAAATGGACGCCATACTTTTTTAATTCGCGTACAAGATCCTTTGTCTCTTTGCCTACTTCTCCTTCTTTTGATAAAAGGGTTCCGTCTAAATCAAAAAAAATAACTTTAATATTACTAAGAGTATTGTTTGATTCCATACCGATTATTTAATCACTGTTTTCCAGCCTAGCTCAGATAAATTTTTATAAATAATTATTATTGAAACCACAGCAATCACTAAACAAATAATTGCTGATTTATAATCGCCAAAAATTACATTCCCGATTCCCAATAACATTGAATATACTAATGCAACTCCAAATATCCAGTTTAAAAACATCCTGAAAAAACCTACATCACTTTTTACATCAGGTAAATTAGACGAAATCTTTTTCCACAAAACTCCGCCAGGGTGAATTTTTTTATAAAAGGAAACCAAGATTTCTTCATCCGTTGGCTTAGTTAAAAAAGTCACAAACAGCCAAACAAGGGTTGTTATTGAAACAAGATAAAACAAAGTTGTTGGAAAAGCTATCCCAAAGTATCTTAAGAAAGGCAACACAACAAAAGGAGTTATCATAGCCGAAATTTCCGACCAGGCATTTATTCTCCACCAAAACCATCGTAAAATTAAGACCAATCCTACGCCCGCTCCGGCTTCCATAATAAATTCCCATGCGCCTGAAATCCGGCCGATAAATAACGTAACGACAATAGAGATAAGCATTAGAATAATTGTTATTACTCGTGAAGTTAGTACATAATGTTTTTCTTTTTCATCAGGTTTGACAAATCTTCTATAAAAATCATTCATAATATAAGATGAACCCCAATTAAGCTGTGTGGCAATTGTGCTCATGTAAGCTGCGAAGAAAGCCGCTACCAACAACCCCTTTAAACCCATAGGAAGAAAATCATTCATCGCATAAATATATCCCATCCCCTTTTCATTCGCTCCCAAATTAGGATAAATTATTAGTGAAGAAATTCCTACCAGCACCCATGGCCAGGGTCGTATTGCATAATGCATAATTTGAAAAAATAACGTAGCAAGTAAGGAATGTTTTTCATCTTTTGCTGACATCATTCTCTGCGCGACATACCCACCGCCGCCGGGTTCTGCCCCGGGATACCATGAAGCCCACCAAATTATTCCTACGTAAGCTAAAAATGAAGCAACACTCAATGCAAAAGCACCTGCTACCGAACCTGCATCAGAAATTTTAGGGAAAAAATCAAAAACAAATTTTGGAAGCTTTTCCTGCATACCAGATATTCCACCAACCTGTGATGAATTTACAACAAGCACTGCAAGTATAATAGTCCCTGTCATAGCTAAAACAAATTGAAATGCGTCTGTAACCACAACGCCCCATAAGCCGGATAGTGCCGAATAAAATGCTACTAAAAGCATGGCCCCAAATACATAATATAAAACCTGGGATTCCGGGATATTAAACATCCCAACAAGTATTGATATCATTGCTTTATTTACCCAGCCCATAATAACCAAGTTCATAAAGAAGCCAAGGTAAATCGCTTTAAATCCCCTTAAAAATCTTGCTGGTTTTCCAGAGTATCTAATTTCGGCAAATTCTACTTCAGTCATAATTCCCGCACGTCTCCAAAGCTTAGCAAAGAAGAACACGGTAAGCAAACCGCCGAATGCAAAATTCCACCACACCCAGTTTCCAGCAACTCCATTTTTTGCAACAAGTTCGGTTACCGCTAATGGAGTATCAGCAGCGAATGTTGTTGCAACCATAGATATTCCGGCAAGATACCACGGAAGGTTTCTTCCGGAAAGAAAAAATTCATCAGTGCTTTTGCCGGCACGCTTTGAATAATATAATGCGATACCTATGGAAAAGATAAAGTATGCAACAATAATCAGATAATCTAGAAGCTCCAAAATTACCTCGCATAGTAGTGGAAGAAATGTGTTAAAATTTTAGGCTATAATTTAGTAAAATTTTAGGTTTGATGAGAGAACGCCACAATATATTAAATATAAATTCACGTTTAATATATCTGTTTTTTTGGCTACATCCGTTGTTGGTGTTTTATTAACTATACTTAAGTTGTATTTAATCAGATTAATTAATTTTATACAAAAGATCTTTGAAAGATAATATCATGTGGCAATAAACAACTTCGCCATTTTAATAAAACTTATCTCTTCAAATATATCTAAAGATGGTTACACTACGATCTTTGTTTGTAAGAATTTGACAATCATACCCTTATTTACTTTCCTTACTCGATAAAGCATTTAATAAACTCCCAACTGCTAAAGTTGCAATTACCCCAACAATTGTAAACCAAGTCCACGCAACCAATTTTAGAGAGATGACTGTAATCATAATAAATATGCCTGCGACAAATCCTGCAAGTGCATCTTCCTGTCTCGCTTTTTTAACTAAAATTCCGAGAAGAAATGTTCCAAGCAATCCACCATAAGTAAACGAAGCAATGCTTAATGCAAGTTCAACAACTGCTCTTGATGAATTCATAAAAAATATTGCGGAAACAACTAACAGTGCTGCCCACATAATTGTAAAAAGCCTTGAAATTTTTAATTGCTTTGCATCATCGTCCGCTTTACCAAAAAACGGATTATAAAGATCCATCATTGTAGACGAAGAAAGGGAGCTCATTGAACCCGCAAGAGTTGACATTGCCGCAGCAAATAATCCGGCAACAATTAATCCTGTAATTCCATGAGGAAGAACTTTAATTATAAACATCGGAAATATTTCATCCGATTTCACATCTATCTTTCCGTAATAAGCAAAGAGCATTACTCCCAAAATTAAAAAAATAGCAAATTGAATTATGACAATAATTCCGCTTCCGACAATTGCCTTTTGACTATCCTTTAAAGATTTGGTTGTTAAGAGTCTTTGAACAATTAATTGATCTGTTCCGTGTGATGCCATTGATAAAAATGCCCCGCCGAGTAATCCGCCTATTAATGTGTAAGGCTGACTGAAGAATCCAGATATCCCACCTTCAAATCCCCAATTAAATATTTGAAACTTATTTGAACTTGACGCTGCAGTTACAACCGAACCCCATCCATCAGGCAGCAGTTTTAAAACAAAAATAATTGCAATAATTGCCCCACCTAGATAAATGAACATCAAAATCACATCTACCCAAATTACTCCTTTTACTCCGCCTGTATAAGTATAGATAAGCGTAAGTATTGCAATTATAATTATAGCAGTTGGGTAATTGATATCGAGCATCAGTTTCAATGGAATAGCTGTGGCGAATAATCTAACACCGTCAGCGGCGGTTCGGGTGAATAAAAAAACTATAGAGGCTAATGACCTTGTTTTGCCTCCGAACCTGTTTTCAAGAAAAGAATATGCAGTTTTCAATTCGCCAGTACTGTAAGCAGGAAGAAAAACTGTGGCAACAATGATTCTTCCGATCAAATAACCAAAAGTCACTTGAAGGAAATTTAAATTAGTTAGATATGCTAGTCCGGGAATAGAAATAAAAGTAAGCGTACTTGTTTCGGCAGCCACAATAGAGAAACAAACTGCCCACCAGGGAACATTTTTTGAGCCGAGGAAATAGTCTTTAACTGATTTTTGTTTGCCGCCGGAAAATATCCCTAATGCAGCGGTACCAATGAGGAAAGCAATAATGATTATATAATCAAGCGTGCTTCCTTCCAAAAATTAAACCTTCTTTCCTTTCAAATCATCAAAAGCTTCTTCTACTGTTTCGCATACCGGCAGAACACGGTCAATTTGAGTAATTCTAATTAAAGAATGAACTTTTTGTGAAGGCGCTGCAATTCTTATGCTTCCTCCAAGAGTATTAATTAATCTATTGGCAACAAGGATTGAGCTTAGCCCTGAACTATCACAAGATTCAACTTCACTTAAATCAATAACAAGCTTTGTAACTCCCTGAACTTTTAACAGCATGGTGAATTCGCCTTTTACCAGGCCGGATATATTTGTGTCGAGCCTTTTTTCATTCAGCCGGAAAATTGTTACATCATCAATTTTTTTTGTTTCGAAGTTCATTCGCAATTTTTCATATAGTTAGTTTCACCCAAAAATTTTTCGAGGAATATTACTTTTATGTAGAAATCAATCAAACATTAACAGGCAATTTAAGAAATTTTTATAAGAAATTTCAGAATTATCTTGTTTATCCACTATCTGCACATTATAATATTTATCTGCATGTTCCTTTGCAAATCCAACACGGATAGGTACATCAATTAAGCTGGCAACGTAGCTGTAAAAAATATTTTCCTCACGATTCAAATCTAGAACAACCTGGAAATTGTAGTCCGATAATTTAGAGACTAATTTTTTAGAAGGAAGATTAATTGTATTTACATCATTTACGCCATGATCAATAACCTGGGGACGAAACTTTATTGGAATTAAGCTTACTTTAAAATCATAAGTAAAAATTGTTGCTTTCTTCTTTGCATCGGCAAGAGCTTCCAGAACTTTTAATGAATGATGAAAGTCGGATTCATTTTTAGGCATCAGAACCAAAAATGCAAATGACTTTTTAAAAAATCCTTCAAATGATCTGGGGCTGTAACGGTGGTCTTTAAGCTGCCACTGAACTACCGCATTTGATATTTTTCTTTTTATTGTATTTATCATTTTTCAGCTTCGCTGAGTAGATTTAAAAATTCATCTTCTTTCAATACACTCACATTAAGAGATTTTGCTTTTTCCAATTTTGAACCAGCACTTTCACCTGCGACGACGTAATCAGTATTTTTGCTAACGCTGGAAGTAACTTTACCGCCAAGAGTACTTATTTTTTCGGAAGCTTCTTCCCTTGTAAACTTAGAAAGAGTTCCTGTCAAAACAAAAGTTCTTCCTGTAAATATAGTATCATGTTTTACCTTTTGTTGTGCTGCAGCATCATTTGCATTTAAAAAATTGAGTCCGTGTTTTTTTAATCTTTCGATGATTTTTTTATTTGTTACTTTTTCAAAAAAGTTGATCAGACTTTTAGCTATGCTCGGACCAATTTCATGAATAGAGGTGATCCTTTCCTCTGAGGCATCCATCATTTCGTCAATGGATGAAAAATCTGCTGCTAATTTATTTGCTGCACCGGAGCCGACATATCTAATTCCTAAAGCGAAAAGCACTTTCGAAAAAGGTTTTGATTTGCTGTTTTCAATTGAATTCAAGAGATTATCAACACTTTTTTCACCAAGTCTTTCTATAACAATTAGCTCATCTCTTTTATTTTTTAAATCATAAATGTCAGCATATGTAGCCAAAAACTTATAATCAACCAATAGGTTTATTAAAGCCTCACCCAAACCCTCAATATCCATTGCCCCTCTTGCAGCAAAGTGGGCAAGCCTTCCTTTTATTTGCGCAGGGCATTCAGTATTTTCACAATAATAAGCTACTTCATTTTCTGGTTTAAATAATTTTGTTTTGCATACCGGACATATATTAGGAGGTTTTACTTTTCCACTGTTTTTATTTCTTTCATTTAATACAACCGAAACAACTTTCGGAATTACATCTCCGCCCTTTTCAATTACAACTTTATCCTTTTCTCTAATATCTTTTCGTAAAATTTCATCATAGTTATGAAGCGTTGCGCGGCTTATTGTTGATCCTGATAAAAACACCGGCTCTAATTCAGCGACAGGAGTAAGCGTTCCGGTTCTCCCAACCTGCCAGGTGATTTTGTTTACTTTTGTAAATGCCTGCTTCGCTTTAAATTTATAAGCAACCGCCCAGCGCGGTGATTTTGCTATGCTGCCTAAAATATTTTGCTGCCTAATGGAATTTACTTTTATCACTGCACCATCGATTTCATATTCAAGAAAGTCTCTTTTTTCCTCCATCTTATGACAAATCTCAAGCGCTTCTTTTATGCTGTTACAAAGCTTGGTTTCAGGATTTACTTTGAAACCAAGGTTTTTTAATATCTGTAAATTGTCAATCTGAGATTCTAATTCCTGGTCAGGACTTACAAGAGTGTAAACGAATATATTTAAAGGACGCCTTGCAACAATTTTAGGATCCTGCATTTTTAATGTGCCTGCCGATGAATTACGTGGATTAGCAAATAGATTTTCGCCTTTCTCCTCGCGTTCTTTATTAAGCTTTATGAAGTCTTTAACATTCATAAAAATTTCGCCGCGAACTTCGATATCTTTCAAATCATATTTGGAATCTTTATAATTTTTAAGTTTCAAAGGTACAGCACGAATGGTTTTAACATTTGTTGTAATTTCTTCACCGACAACACCATCTCCGCGTGTAGCAGCAGTCTGCAGAGAACCATCAATATAATGTAAGCTTACTGAAGCGCCGTCAATTTTTAATTCAACTGTATATTCAATTTTCTCTTCATCCGGCAATCCTTCATGTACTCTTCTATCGAAATCGAAAAGGTCATCTTCATTATAAGTGTTGGCTAAACTAAGCATGGGAATTTTATGCGTAACCGGGTTAAAATCTTTGGTGAGGTCTTTACCAACTCTTTGCGTAGGGGATTCTGGTGTTATGAATTCCGGATGCTCAACCTCGAGTTTTTCCAGTTCTTTTACAAGATCATCATATTCTTTATCACTCACTGTTGGTTCAGCAAGTACATAATAATTATAATCATGTTCATTTATTTGATGGCGCAGCTCTTCAATTCTTTTTTCAACTTTTGTCGGCATTTTAATGACTACCCATATACTCGGATCTTGTTAAATATTGAAGTCCGTCGGTATTAATTAATATGTATGATACTTCTGTCCTCGGGCTAAACTTTAATGGTTTCTGATTTAGTTCTAGTGTAATAGACTTTGCTCTTCCAAAGGCAATTTTATAATTAGTCCCTGCTTTTATATTTTTCTGTGATTGCGGAAATAAAATAAATTCCTCGTCAAGAGTACCATCAATTAGAATTTTCACCCAGGAAGTATCAACAGCTTTAATACTCAGCAATAAACTATCTACAGCCATACCAATTTTATTATTGACAGCAGAAGAAGAGTCATCATTCATTGTATTTACAGGCGGGGTTTTTTCAACATATCTTTGTTTGTTTTGATTATTCTCCATAACAACTTGTTCGGCAGGTTTATCATTTACAATAATCTCATTTGATTGTTTGAAGAAGATTAGATAAACCAGAAAAGCTAAAATGAAAATGGCAGCAACAAAAATTCCCAATCTAATATTTTTCATCGAAGAATCATTCGTCTTACTTGCAGACTGATTATCTTCTATTATACCATCAAATGAAGTAGTATTTGGTGTGGCCTGAAGAACTGGCTTTTCCATTTGTGGTTCTTCTTTAGGTGTTACTGAGGCTGGTTCATTATTTTTATCCGGAGTTTCGGACTCACTGGTATTAGCATCTTTACTTTCTTCTAAATAATAATTCCCATGCCTGGCGGCTTCAAATTTCTTAAGCATTAAGACAGGGTCTAAGCCCACTATATTTGAATAATCTTTTACAAATGCTTTAACATAAAGTTCAGGAAGAAATGAAAAATCACCAATCTCCATCGCTTCTAAAAATTTTATGTCTATGCGAGATTTAGCAGCTACTTGCTGAATTGTTAATCCGATTTTCTCTCTCGCAGTTTTTAACTCTTCTGCAAATTTATCAAACATATTCCTTGATTTGGTTATTTTAAAATAATTTTAAGATTTAATTTTAATAAAACATTCTCACAAGTATAAAAACTATCATACTAAGCCTGTCAAAGCTTATCTCCCTGCAGGCAGGCATTAATTTATTCTACCCTAATTAATTTTGCTGCAAAGGCGCCGTCCATCTGATGAACATGAGGAAGAGTTTGAATACATCCATTTTCATCAACTATTTCTCCCGGAAATTCTTCGGCAGCATTTTTCAAAATGAAATGCGGGTTTTCGTTTAAAAACTTTTTCACAATTTCTATATTCTCCTCAGGCTCAATTGAGCAAGTGCTGTAAACAATAGCTCCATCTTTTTTTACCAGGCTTGATGCTTTTACCAATAAATTAAACTGAAGTTGATTCATCCTTCTAATATCAAGCATGTCTTTCTTCCATTTAATATCAGGTTTTTTGGAAAGTGTGCCAGTGCCTGAACATGGAACATCTGCAAGCACTCTATCATAACTTGCCGGACGAAAGTTCGGATGATCAGGAGTTAAATCTAAAGCATCTGCTGTAAATGTCTTTATAGATTTAAAGCCTAATCTTTTGATATTTTTTTCAAAAAGCTTTAATCGGCTTTCATATTTATCAACGGAAAATATGCAACCTTCGTCATGCATAAGCCCGGCTAAATATACAGATTTTCCGCCTGGTGCTGCACATAAATCCATTACATTGTGGCCCGGTTTAGCATCTAAAAATCTACATGCTAATCCTGCACTCTCATCCTGAACATTAAAATAGCCTTCGCCGTAATATTCCCAGGCAGTAATGTTTGTCAAATTTTGAAGCTTAAAAAATTCCGGCAAATATTTACCCTGGTTGAATTTTAAATTCACCGAGTTTAATAATTTTTTAAATTCTTCAGGGTTGGTTTTTAGGGTATTTATTTTTAATGTTAAATATGGTTTTTCATTATTCGCATTTAATAATTTTTCAGTATTCTCCCTTCCGAATCTTGCCAGGTATCTTTTTACCATCCATGAAGGGTGAGAATAATATGCAGTGAGATATCCAACTAAATCATCTTCCGGGTTAGGATATCTAATACCATTCTTACTACGGATAATATTTCTTAAAATAGCGTTTGTCAAATCTGCTGGTTTTTGTCCTTGCAACTTTTTAACAAATTCGACTGCCTCATTTACCGAAGCATGATCTGGAACGCGATCTAAAAATAATATTTGATATAGGGCGACTCTTAATCCATTTTTTAAATTGGGAATGGCTTTAGAAAATTGCCCTTTATAAAAACCGTTTAATACCCAATCTAGCCGTCCCATCCATCTAATCACACCATGAACAATCTCATACAACAAAGCTTTGTCTGCGCCGCTAAGCTCATTATTTCTCAATTCATTATCTAATAGTTTATCAAGATATGCATCAGAACGTTCAACTCTATTAAGGATTTTAACAGCTAAACCTCTAACACCTTCGTATAAATCTCTTACCTTATGCTCATCAAATTGCGTCGACATTAATATGGATATCCTCTCTTTCGTCTTTCCTTTTTAGTTAAATCGAATATTTTTCTAAACAGCTTTTCTTCAGCGTCTGACATTTCTTTGCTTCTCCTTGCCATAACTCTCTTGCCTGTTTCTATACTTTTATCAATATCGTAGGTTGTAACCGCATCTCTTCCACCCCATGAAAATGAAGGGATATATTTAGAAGGAAACCCTGATCCAAAAATATTACATGATACGCCTACTATCGTTCCGGTATTAAACATTGTGTTGATGGAAGTTTTAGAATGATCTCCCATAATTAAACCCATAAACTGTGTCCCACTATCTACAATTTCACCGTTTACATATACTTTAACATGACCGTAATTATTTTTTAAATCACTGCAATTTGTATCGGCACCAATATTAACCCAGCTCCCAAGATATGCATGTCCTAAAAAACCGCTATGCTGTTTGTTTGAATAAGGAAGAAAAATTGTGTCTTCAACTTCTCCTCCAACCTTACAAATTTGTCCAATACTTACGTTCTCATATATTCGCGCGCAACTTTTTATTTGGGTTCCTTCACCGATATAAACCGCGCCTTCAATTACAGAGTTAGAAAATATTTTTGCTTTTTTATCGATGTAAACCGGTCCGGCAGAACCATCAACTACAGCACCCGGCTTAATAACAGCTTCTTCATCAATGAATATATTATCCTTTTCTATGAGATGAACTCCATCATAAACTTTTCCGAGAATGTTATTTTTATTAGTGACTTTTTTAGAAATCATAAGCTGTTCAAAATCACTTCTAAGCTCGGAAGCATTATAATTAGTAATGTTCCAGATATA
>CAZRMA010000071.1:5805-12201 GCA_964600655.1 uncultured Ignavibacteriaceae bacterium | reverse complement strand
TTTTAATTAAAATTTTTCCCATAAGATTAATTTTTAAATCCTTAGATTTTAGAACAAATACATACACCCAACAAAGTTTAATTTTCTGGCTTTAATAAATTATACACCAATAATTCTTTTCTTGTATTCTACCAAAGCTTCTTCAAGTCTGTCTTTAGCAGTTGCATCTCCAGCATTATGTGAGGGATGAATGAAAAGTTTAACTCCACGCTCTGCTAATATTTCTGCTACCAATGTAATAGTCATCCAAACAGTAGTAACAAAAGCCATGGTGGAAACTGGACCGATTTTATCTACATGATTTTTTAACGGAACAGACGCATCTCCAATTGGAGCACAAGTATCAACAACGTAATCAGCTAAATCAAAAATATTCTTTCCACAAGAATGTCTTGTCTGTTTACCGTTTGCCGCGCTTGCCGAACCGTAAACAATTACTTTCATTCCACGCTTTTTAGATTCAAGTGCAACATCGATATTAACATTATTAATTCCTGAATGAGAGAATAGCCACATACAATCTCGTGAATCAAAATTATAGCCTTTCATTATTTCAACTCCGTATCCTTCAACTCTTTCAAGAAAAACAAATTCTTGTACATTCATGCCGTGAATAATATTTGTGAAAAATGTTAATGGTAATTCAACCATAGGATGAAAACCAACAAAGCCACCAATACGTGGATACATCTCTTCAATAGGAATTGTCGCGTGCCCGCATCCAAAAGTATGAACCCATCTTCCGGCCTGAATAGTATCAGCCATAACCAAGGCAGCTTGTTTAATATTTTCTGTTTGAGTGTTTTCTATTTTATCCATTACATTTCTGGCATTGTTTAACCATTGTTTTGCAAGTTCCATTTTTTTTTATTCCTTATTTTATTTTGAATTTAAATTTTTATGCGATTTGATACTTTTTTAAGTGCCGCTGAAAAAACTAAAATCATTAAAATTACGTTACTTATTAAAACCAGCGGAAATTTGTCAATACCATATGATTGTGAAATAATCCCAACCAAACCGTTAATTAATGTATTCCCGATCAATGCAATTGTAATTACAAAACTGAATGCCGTGCCGGTTAGATTAGGATAAAGCTCACCAACATATCCCAGTACAACGGGAAAACCCGGCGCAAAACCAAGGCCAAGCAAAGCAATACCTGCATACGCGTATAAAACACTTGATGCAAAAAACAGAACTATTCCTCCGGTAAGTATTAAAATCATGCAGCAGTACAGCACTATAAATGGTTTTATTTTCTTAAGTAGAAATCCTAAAACTAATCTGGCAACTAACAAACTTGCATTTAATAATGTTAAAGCAAGCAATGCATTTTGTATAGTTAATCCAATACCCTGTTCAAGAAAACTTGTTGTCCAGTTATTTGTCATTCCTTCGATTGCACTTTCAAAAAATAAAACGAAAGCAAAAAGAAGAAGTGTTACATTGAAAAGTTTAGGAATTTCTTTTATTGGGAAGCCCTGCGCTTGTTTGGGCAATGGAAAATTAATTAAAGAAAAATAGATCACGGGAATTACAATGAAATATCCTACTGCAGAAATTATTGTTGAATAAGTGAATGTTTCAGATAAAAAACTAATTAAAGCAGGCATCCCCATTGCGCCTATTCCGAAAAATACACCGAGGAAACTTAAATTAGCACCTTTATCTTCTGTAGATATATCTGAAACTAAAGCATTTGTTGCACCATTAATAACACCGCCACCGAATCCAATAAAGAAGAAAGCAATTTGTATGGCAAAAAAAGAAAATGAAAATGCAATAACCTCAAAGGCAATTAAAATTAATATTGTACTGATTATTAAAATTAATTTATAACCGAATCTATCCGCCGATGGTCCAAATATCAATGAGCCAATCAAGATTCCAAATGGGAGAATTACTGTAAGCGAACCCGAAGCTACTTCGTTAAGATTGTAGCCATCCTTTATGAACGTAAGCACTGTCCCAAGTGAAAGAAACACCATACCGAACAGAAGCATTCCGATACAAGCTGCAGCAAAAACAAATTTTTTATTGTACATATTTTTTAATAATTTATTGTAAATTTTTTAAAGCAAGATATCCCGCCCCATATACACCAGCATCTGCCCCAAGTGATGAAGCTGAAATTTCAACCTGGGTAATGCTTATAGGCTGTGCCCATTTTTTTGCTTCATTTTTAATCTCGGATAGAAATAGAGAAGCCGGTCCAAAAACTCCTCCGCCGAAGATTATTTTTTCCGGATTAAAAAGACTTACAAGATTAGCAACACTCATTCCCCAGAATTCAATTGCTATATCAAATACTCTTTTTGCAAGGTCGTCACCTTTATTGTAAGCTTCAAAAATATCATGCGAAGTTATTGATTCAATTGCTTTTTTCTTTAACCCACCGTGATAGTTCTTATCTTCTTTTATTAGTTCTTTTGCAACTCTTGCAATTCCATCGCCTGATGCGTGATATTCAAAACAACCACATGGAGTGTATTTTTTTTGATAAGGTTTATCTAAAGCCAGCCAACCAATTGCACCTGCAATATCATTTGAGCCGCGTAAAACTTCACCATTAGTTAAAATTCCTGCACCAATGCCAGTGCCCACAGAAATAAATATTGCATCTTTACATCCTTTTGCTGAACCTTTCCAAACTTCTCCAAGAATGTAACAGGCGCGGTCACTATCTATTTTAATTTCTATTTTACTATTAACTACTTTTTTAATTTCATAAAGTAAAGGGAAATTATCCCAATTCGGAATATTAGGGGCCCAGACATTCCCAGTTTTGGAATAAACAATTCCGGGAATTGAAATTCCAATCGATTCTATTTTTATTTTTTTCTTTTCAGCTTCAGATAAAAAACTTTTTATTTGATCAGTAATTAATTGTAATACTTCAAAGCCTTTACTCTTATTTAGCTGTTTAATTTCTTTTAAAATGATTTCTCCATCATTATCAAAAATTGCTGATGCTATTTTTGTACCACCAAGATCTATTCCTACAACTGACATTTAAAACTCCTTTAATTCTATAATTGTAATCTGATTTTTGCTTTAACCAGTAGTGAAGTTAACCACAACATTAAAAGTGTAAATATTATTGCTCGTATTATTCCTATAATCCCAAAACCAAAGTAATAAGATAGAATATTTATGCCTGCAAAAATCAACATTGAATAAATAATGTCTGGCAGAATATAAGCCAGTAAAGGATTCTTACCTGCCGGTTCTAAAAACTTAACCCATTTTTTAATTGATAAAACCTCGCTCAACCAGTAAATTAAAGAATATGTTAGGCAACAAAACGCTGAAGAATATAATGACCATGTTGGTGTTGAATAAATTTTTGAAATACCATATAAGGGCCTCAATAAAAATCCGGCTACGAAAAGGAAAACTGCAAAACTAATTATCCAGAAAATTCTTTTTTGATGTGTTATTTTTTCTTTATTAAAAAATAGGGTTGAAACTAAAATACCGGACAATGTTATTGTTGTATGCCCGCCCACATGTCCGCCCAGCCATAATACTTCTGTTATAGGTTTAAGAAAATTTAAGGCCCCTTCTTTATCCCCGATGTAAAGTAAAATAGAAAGAAAAATCATTCCCAACAGTACTGATTTATTATTTTTAAAAATTAAATAAATAATTGATGTAAATAAGTAAGCCCAACCAATTAATCCCAATATACCCCACCACTTTGTCTGAAGCCAAGATAAATCATTATCCCCACCACTTCTATAAATTACTGCAAGAATAATCAGTGAAATCAAGCCCACCGCTTTTAAAATATTGTAAAAATATTTTGTCCTTCCTTCAGACTTAGGATATTGGTTCAGAATTAAAATAGCACTAACAAAAACCAGGAACAGCCAGAGGTGCCTATTAATTCCCGTCGCACTCTCATTTAAGCTTGAAGTATTTACAGTTAAAATTCCAAGAACTATAAGCGAAATTGATCTTTGCAAAATGTGCTTTAATATTTTTAATTGACTTTGTTTTTTAGAAAGACGAGAACTAATTGAAAAAGGGATCGACATCCCAATTATAAATAGAAATGCAGGAAAAACTACATCAACAAACGTCATACCATCCGCATCGGCATGCATATGCTTCATCCAGAATGGAATTCCTTGTACAGAGGCAAGATCATTCACAAAGATCATTGCAAAAATTGTCATGCCTCTAAATATATCTATAGATTCTATCCGGTTAGTTAAAATAGTGGATTCTTTTTCAACATACGGAAGAACTATTTCGGTCCGATTTGTCAATTATACATCCAATATTTATATATCTTATTTTATTAAAAAATATATGATAATAAATCTTGTATAAAGTTATGGACTAGGAAGAGCCAATATCAAGATAAAATTTATTTGAAAATATTTGTTGACTTTTACAAGGAAATTTTTATTAGGATGGGAACAAAGATATAGCACAAACTATTTTATGAATTTTAAAGATGCTTATTAAAATGGATACAATGACTAAAGCTTAAAACTTCTTTATTGCAAGATGGCCTGCTCCAAACAATCCAGCATTTGCTCCAAGCATGGATTCAACAAATTTTACATTTTCCGAAGAAAATGGCTGTGCCCATTTATCAGATTCCTCTTTAATTCTAGAAATTAGATAGGATGCAGGACCAAACAATGTTCCACCAAATATAATTAGTTCAGGATTAAACATACTTACCAAATTAGCGGCAGCTATTCCCCATGCAGTTACAGCTTCATCAATAACTTTGACAGCCATAGGATCATTCATCTTTAAAGCTAAAAAAATGTCTTCAATTTTTATTTGAGTAATATCTTTTTTCTTTAGAATAGTTGAGGGAACATTACCTTGTAATATGTATTCTCTTACTGAATTCACAATTCCTTTAGCAGAAGCAGTATACTCGAAACAGCCTTTTGATTTATAATCTTCTTTAAATTGTTGGGTTAAAGCAAGCCATCCGACAGCTCCAGCACCATCATTAAACCCATGCACTATTTTCCCATCAACTAAAATACCGGCACCAATACCTCTACCGATTGAAAGATAAATTGCATTACGTGATTTCTTCGCAGCACCAAGCCATTTTTCTCCAAGTATATCACAGGTTCGTTTACTTGCAATCTTTACATTAATATTTCTTTCTGTAAAAAAACTCAAATCTTGTTTAATCGGATAATTAGACCAGCCGGGAATATTCGGGGCCCATGCTCCCCCTATTTTTGAATTATAGATGCCTGGAATTGAAATACCAACTGATTTGATTTGCTGAGGTTTATTGAAATATAACTCTAATAATCTTTTAATTTGTTTTTGAATAAGCAGGCTTACAGCGTGACCCTCAAGATTTTCAAGGCTTAATTTTTCTTGAGTAAGCACTTTACCTGATTTCCCAATTACAGCACATGTGACGCTTGTACTCATCAGATCAATTGCAATAACTGCCAAATTTTTTCTCCTTTATCACGAGGTTTGAAAGATACCATTTTTTTCTTACTAAATATAAAATTTAAATGCAAGAAATATTTTAAAAAAAATTATTCCTTGTTCAACTGCTTCCTGCTGAATAGTTTAATTATAAGTTTTATTAAAAACTTGAAATTAAAGCTGCTAAAATGTGAAATGAAAACATATTAAATTCATTTAAGAAAAAAATCTAATTATGATAAAAAATATAAATTAAATTTAATTAAAAAGTTAAAACAAATAGGTCTGTCTATGATAAACATTTCAGATACTAAATTTCACTTCTTCAAATACCTTGTGATAATACTAAACATACTCACCTTACAAACCATCTTCGCAGCTAATGGTAAAATTTCAGGAAGAGTAATCGACGCCGAAACAAGTGAGCCGCTGCCGGGTGTTAATGTTGTAATATTCCAACAAGTTATTTCTGATAATAAGATAGCTCCTATGGATCAAATATTAGGAGCCGCCACAGATCTAGAGGGATATTATTTCATTCTTAATGTACCTCCCGGAGTTTATAATTTAAAAGCCAGTTTGGTTGGCTACGGGATAATAGTACAAAGTAGTGTTAAAGTAGATATTGATAGAACCGTAGAGGTCAATTTTGAATTATCAACCGCAGCAATAGAAGTGGATGCAGTTGTTATTGTTGCCAAAAAAGAATTAATTAAAAAAGATGTTTCAGGGACACAAGAAATAATTACTGCAACACGGCTGGATCAAACCCCTATCTTAAGAGTTGATGAATTTGTGGGTAAGCTTAAAGGTATTGAACTTGTGAGCGGTGAACAAGGTAATGGCTTAAGCATTCGAGGCGGAGCAATTAGAGAAACCGATGTAAGGTTAGATGGTATTTCACTTCAGGACCCACGGTCGGACAATTCTTATCTCTCTTTCAATTCAACTACTATAAATGAAATA
>CAZRMA010000071.1:0-5795 GCA_964600655.1 uncultured Ignavibacteriaceae bacterium | reverse complement strand
CAAGTTCTAACCGGAGGATTTGAAGCTAAATATGGGGGTATCCGTTCCGGCTTATTAAACGTAGTAACTAAAGACGGCAGTCGAGAAAGATACACTGTATCCATAAAAGCAGATATGGCTCCTGCTGGTCAAAGAAGATATTTCGGAACTGACCCTTGGGGTAATGATTCATGGATGAATAGAGTTTATTCAGGAGAATATGCATGGACCGGCGTCCCCTCTGGTGATACTACTGTTCCAGTTGAATTTAGAGATTTTAAAGGTTGGGCTAAAACTAGAAATCAAGAATTGAAAAATTTAGATTCACTACAGAAGCTCGAATTGTGGAAAGCCCAGCATCCCCAGTACCAGTACCAGGAAAAACCGGACTATTATTTTGAAGGAAGTATTACCGGACCTCTTCCAGGGGATTTTATACCCTTATTTGGTGAGTTCGCAAAAAAAACAACTTTCCTTTTAGGATTCAAATATGAAAATACACAATTTGCCTTTCCATTAGGTGCCCGAGACAATTATGTTGATTGGAATACACAATTAAAATTAACTTCACACCTTTCGGGAAACATGAAACTGTCTATAAATGGGTTATATGCCAAAATTAGTACGCTTAGTGGTGGCAGTACAACAAGCTATGGGGGTGCATTGGTTGATAATTCTTCAAGCTTTTCATTTTTAAATAATTCTGAAAGTTCTGTAGTACAACAAGCAAGACTAATAAACGGAAATAATATTACTCAATTATACAATAAGAGCAGGCTTCAATTTTTTGATCAGCGTTACATGGTGGGCGGAGCCAAATTTACGCATACAGTAAGTTCTAATACTTTTTATACACTTGATTTACAGGTTGGTTTTACTGATCAAAACCTTGAGCCATTTAAGTTAGATACACTCAATTTTAACCAATTCCTTTACATGACAGATACTGTTGGAGTAGCCCATAGGTTTAATCTGCCGCAATACGGTAGTCCTAATGCAGCAACAAATTTTATGGATGACGCAATCGGAATCTTTAGAACATCAGGCGGGTTACAGAGAGTTGATTCTTCTCATTCATACGTTTATCAATTAAAAGGTGATTTAACATCCCAGATTAATAGATATAATCAATTTGAAGCGGGATTTTCAATTCGCATGCAAGATCTTTTTGTTTATGCCGGAACCTGGTTACAATCCTATTTAGCCTATACCCCTGATACATGGCAATACTATAAGGCCACCCCCCTTGATATGGGATTATATGCTCAGGACAAATTAGAATTTGAAGGAATGATTTTAAATCTTGGACTTCGACTTGATTATTTCAATCCGCTAAAGAAAGGATACCAGGTCGGCTTTCCTGCTGACCCTGATTATACAGCTTTGTATAATGAAATTTATAATAATCTTGACGGTTCTTCACAAAGTTATGAAAGATGGGTACTTTTTAGAGGATTGTTAAATAACCCTCCTGGGTGGCCTGAGACAGAAGATAAAGTGCAGACATATTTATCTCCGCGGCTTGGCGTATCTTTTCCACTAACTGAAAGCAGTAAATTATATTTCAATTACGGACATTTCTATCAACGGCCGCCTGTTTCAATGCTATATAATACTTATGTAAGTATAAGTTCCGTGGGAGTTCCTACACCTGGCCTGAAGATGGCAAGAACTGTTCAATATGAATTTGGGTATGAGCAACGAATATTAGATGATTTTATCTTTAACGTAACCGCATACTACAAAGATATTTCCAATGAACCTTTAAGCAGAGTCTATCATAATTATTATGAAGACAATATTGTTATTCAATATACTCCTGACAGGTATAGAGATATAAGAGGTGTAGAATTAAGACTGGAAAAACCATTTGGAAGATTTATTTCTTTTAATGCAATGTATGATTATATGGTTCAGAGTTCGGGACAAACAGGATTATCTGCTGTATATGAAAATCTAATAGTTTCAAGAGAGGGAATTATAAGATCAGCAGCAGTTAACACTACAGATCCACAGCCAAGAGCAAATATAAATTTAAATCTTCATACTCCTTCCGATTTTGGCCCTAAATGGGCAGATGTAAATTGGCTCGGAAGCATCTATGCAAATTTCTTTTTTGAATGGAAAGACGGGGGAAGGATACTTTTAAACCCAGAAGCAGAAATTAAAGAATGGAACTATGTTGATATTGTTAACTACTGGAATATTGATTTCCGCGCTTCAAAATTATTTAACCTCAGTTTTGGTTCAATTGAATTCGCACTTACGATCAAGAATCTAACAAACAATAAATGGCTTAATACATCTAACATGACTACTACAGAATACAATAATTATAAAAACTCACTTAAAACTCCCGATAAAGGCGGCAATGACAAATGGGGAGAATACAAAACAGATTATATAGATATTGGCTGGAATGAAGCTGCTATATTCACAAATCCAAGAAGATTGTTATTTGGTGTAAGGTTGAATTTTTAAAACAAAAAATACTATTAAAAATAATAATAGTTAAAAGGATAATTATGAAAATAGAAAAATTTTTAAAACTGCTCTTGCCTTTGCTTCTAATTACTGTTATGGACATAAAACCGCAGGAAAGAAATTATTATCCTTATCCAATGGAAATTAATGTTGGCAAATTTACTATGCCTTTTAATAAAATTAATGGAGAAGGTGGATTGCAGTCTCAGTTTAGCTGGACTTTTGAAACAGGTGGCTCACCTTCAAATTCATTTCATTGGCCACGTGACTATTGGAGAGCAACAATGCTGTACCAGATATTTAATCCTTTTACTTTGGACGATAATGGAATAATAGGTTATGACAGAAATGACTTACCTAAAAATTATGCTATGGGAACGGACGGTGGAAGTAAGGTTGTAAATATCGGTGCCACGGATTGGGCAATTCAAACACGCCGTTACCGCCCTCCTCAGGTGATTGTCGATGGGCTGCCTCTTATTGCACCATACAGATGGAATGTTGATCCCAATTTAATTTCTGATCAGAAAGTTGAATTTGAAGATGTCTGCCCTCAATATGGTTTTAGGAGTCACGTCGAGATTTATGCGTTCAGTAATCCTAACCATGGTGATTATTTAATCTGGAAAGTTACGCACAAATTTACCGGCGAGCTCCGCACTCCGCTTACCTTAACTACGAGGAAAGATACCATACCCGATCAAACAATAAAGATTTGGTTCCCGATAGCGCTGAGCTTTGGTCCTTCAAAAGCGGGTACATATAAAACTATAGGTGGATATGGTGACGAAGCAACTGATGATCTTGATGATTGGGATAAAAGAGAGGTAAATCTCGTAAATGGTAAAAGAGACTCACTATATTTTGCTTACTATTATGATTCCGATAACCCAGGTGGTATTACATATAGCAACGGATCTTCGGACGACACAGGTGATCCAGATAGGACAAATGGTTATTTATACTCAACCCAGATTGCTGGATATGCTTTATTATATGCAGATAAATCAGCTTCAGAAAAAATTGATGATAGAAATCAACCCTATTCAATGCCACATGCAAACATTGATCCTGACATATGGGGCAGAACCGGACCTGCAACAAAATTAACCTATCGTGGCGATGACAGCAGAGGAAGATTTCCTCATGATCCTATCTCTTCCGGACTTCAAACTAGACCGGGTAAAGGACCTATGAGATTTATTACTTCTGGGCCTTACGATTTAACTAAAAATACTGCTGAAGGAAGGTTTGATTCTGTAACATTTGTTTATGCGATTGGTTGTGGCAGCATAAGTAGAAAAGAAGCTGACAGCGTTGGACGGGCATGGTTTAATGGTGAGATTTCTGACGCCGATAAAAAAGCATACATTATGCGCGGTAAAGATTCCTTATGGAAAGCATTAGAAAATGCTTACTGGGCCTGGGACAAAATAAGCAAAGGTCAGCATATTCCTGCCGCTCCTCCGTCACCAGATATTGAAGTAACCTCAGGCCCTTCAAGAATTGCAGTTAGTTGGTCATATCCAGATGCTTCATACTTTAAAGATGCTACAACTGGTGTTAATGATTGGTATGCATGGCGCGTTTATAGAAAAAGGGGTGCATTATTAACAAATGATCCTCTTGATCAGAACGGTGGTGCTGAGTGGGTTTTGGTCTATGAAACAACAGATAAAAATCAAACAAGTTATATTGATTTTGATGTTGATAGAGGCTACGATTATTATTACGCAGTTACTGCAGTTGATAATGGTTCCCAAAATATTGATGGAATACATCCCGGGGAAAAAATAGAAAGTTCACGTTACACAAATATGTCTCAATTACCTTCTGTAGCATTTGCGCCCGGTTTAAATGAATCAGATAAAGTGAGGGTTGTACCTAATCCGGCAACAGTTGCGGCAGGCGGTGTTTTAACTGGTGGATCACCAGATAAAATCTCTTTCTTTAATCTACCTGTTAAATGCAAGCTTCATATCTTCACAGAAACCGGGGATCTTGTAAAAACAATTGATCACTATGGAACAGCCGATGAAGAATGGAATCAGAGAACAGATACAAATCAATATGTTGTAAGCGGTATTTACGTTCTCGCCGTAACAGAATGTGAATCTTTAGACGAGAAACCATTAGATAACCAGTTTGTAAAATTTGTACTAGTAAGGTGATGTAATGAGAGAAAAAAATAATTCAATAAAGAAAATAGGACCTTGCTTACAGGAGGACTTGATGAAGTTATTTAGCACAAAACTTCTATTTGTTTTAATTATAGCTTTCATATTTGTAACAAATTCTTTTGGGCAGTTTGAAAAAAAAGCTCAAGTAGGGTTTCGCTTTCTAGCTAATCCTGTTTCAGCAGAAGTAATGGGAAGAGGCGGTGTAGGAATACTTAAAACAAATAATGCAAATGGAATTTTTTGGAATCCTTCTTTAATAAGTTTAAATGATGCGGATTTTGATCTTGCTCTCAACCATACTAAGGGTATTGCCGATATCAATTATAATGCAGTGGCCGCCTCTATTCGCTTAGGAGATTTAGGAGTACTTGGTTTTAGTCTTCTCGCTATGGATTACGGAGATTTTTATGCTACTGTCCGGGCTTCAAATGCACAAGGATATTTAGATATGGGAACTTTTTCTCCCAATGCAATTTCTTTAGGCACAGCATTTTCACAAAAACTTTCAGATAAGTTCAGTTATGGAGTTCATTTAAAATATGTTAGACAAGATTTAGGAGATTCTTATGTTGCTGCAAGTGGTGATTCATTAAGCAATGTAGAACTGGAAAAAAAGAAATATGATAAAAGCACTTTAGCCATTGATGTAGGTGCTTTTTATGATTTTCACTTTAACGGAATAACATTTGCAGCCACAATTCAAAATATCTCAAAAGAGCTGCAATACGAACAGGAAAAATTTCCGTTACCCTTCAATGTTAGCTTTGGTGCTACAATAGAACCGCTTGACTTCTTTTTAGAAAGAGATCCTCAAAATTTATTTATACTAAGTTTTGAGTCCGTTCATCCCAGAGACTTTGGCGAAAAAATGAAAATAGGCGGTGAATATAGATTTATGGAAATGTTTATCGCAAGAGCCGGTTATATGATGAATTACGATGAAAGAGACTTTACAGGCGGAGTTGGTATAAAATATAATATTGGAGGTGTTCCTCTTAGATTAGATTATGCTTTTGAGCCATTTGGGATTTTGGGAAATGTTCATTTTATCTCTGTTGGAATCAGTTATTAATCTCCTCTGTGTATATTCAACTGAATACTGAATCCAGAATATAAACACATTGCAGCACAGCAACTCTGTGCTGCGATACT
>CAZRMA010000070.1:0-12360 GCA_964600655.1 uncultured Ignavibacteriaceae bacterium | reverse complement strand
GAAAGTCCATGAAGATTTTTTATAAATACATTTAAAATAGATTCATCAACTTCAACCTTTTTGTTTGGAGTTTCAGCTTTCCATTTTTCAATTGTTTCCATTAAAAAATTTCTTGTCTCTTCATCTGAGGGGAAAGCTAATTCGAATTTCGTAGAAAGATGTTTTACTTCATCTGGTAATTCAATTTGAGAGGATACAAAAAATATAGTTTGGTCCAGCTTATCCGAATTTAATGCGAGTTCTTTTATCAGCCGGACGTTTCTATCATTCTTTAGGTAAGGATGATAATCGACAAGCACAAACATCGCAGATTTATAATTTTGATAAATAGTATATAACACTTCAGTAGGTTCAAGCTGATTTGATCCGGTAATTTCACCGCTTTTGTCCAATAAAGAAAATCCTCGTACAAGGTTCCATCCATAAACCGGTTTACGCAACGACGAACCCAGACTAACAATCAAATGAATCACTTCTTTTTCATCGCGGGTTTCGATCGTTATTAAAGGAACACGTGATTTTACAAGATGGAAGAGATCTAATAATTCATTCATTAAAATTTTTCATTACAGATTACATTGTTATTTTTATTTGCAATTTAAATAAATGGATTCAAAATTCTAAGTTATTGTTTCTTTTAAAATAATTTTATTATTCTTTCTTCAATGCGAATATTATTGCCATTACCTTAATAACATTAACAATTTCTTAATGAAAAGGGACAATAATCTTACCATCATTTACTAATGAACTTTGAACGGCTTTCAGTTTCATTAAAGCCTGAGCATTACCAACAATTAAAAAATTTCTACTAAACATTTCTATAATATTTTTAACTTCTCACTATCCTTATCAATTTAGTAATTATTTGTGTACCGATGAAAAGTTATTGAATTCGAAAATATTTTTAATATTTTTATTTAGCGAATTCTAAAAGTCCTATAACTAATTGAGTGATAAAGTATGATTCAAATCAGAGTTTATCAGTTTATTAAAAATGCTGTTATTCTTTTTTTATTTATTTTGTATTCATCCTCACTTTTTGCTCAGAACAATAAATTTCTCGAAGAAAATTACCATAAAAAAGAATACCGTATTAAAATGCGTGACGGTGTTAAATTGTTTACCTCCGTTTACTCGCCGAAGGATACTTCTGTAAAATACCCAATTATTATTTGGCGCACACCATACAGTGTTAGTCCTTATGGTGAAGATAAATTTTCGACTTATAGGAGATTTACCTGGGAACATTTTATTGAAGAAAAATATATTATTGTTTTTCAAGATGTGCGAGGCAGATTTATGTCAGAGGGAAAATTTAATGATATGACTCCCTACATCGCAAACAAGAAAAGCAATAAAGATATTGACGAAACAACTGATACTTACGATACCGTAGATTGGCTGGTAAAACATATTCCAAATAACAATGGGAAAGTTGGTTTATGGGGGATTTCCTATCCAGGTTTTTATGCAGCGATGGCTGGAATTGATTCTCATCCGGCTTTAAAAGCAATATCACCTCAAGCCCCTGTTGCCGATTGGTTCGCAAATGATGATTGGCATCATAACGGCGCTCTTCAACTCGCAGAGTGTTTTCCATTTGAGTATGCGTTCGGTGTTCAAAGAAATGGGCTAGTTAAAACTTGGCCTGAAGGATTTAATTTTGGGACTGAAGATGGATATAGTTTTTATTTAAATTTAGGCTCTCTTAAAAACGTTAATGAAAAATATTTTCATCATAAAATTCCGTTTTGGGATGATCTGATGAAGCATGGAACTTACGATGAATATTGGGAAAAAAGAAATTCACTCTTACACTTTAACAACATCAAACCGGCAGTGCTTGTTGTAGGCGGGTGGTTTGATGCAGAAAACTTATATGGAGCTATTCATACTTACGAATCTATTCATGCTAAAAATCCTGATAAAAATAATTTTCTTGTCATGGGTCCGTGGATCCACGGCGGGTGGGTTCGTACAGACGGCAGTTCCCTTGGCGATATCAACTTCGGCTCAAAAACCGGGGAATACTATATTGAAAATTTTGAACTACCATTTTTCAATTATTATTTAAAGGGGAAAGGAAATCTAAATTTATCAGTAGTTAATGTATTTGAAACCGGTTCAAACAAATGGCAAAAATATAATTCATGGCCTCCTGCTGATACAAAAAATGTAAGTTTATATTTGAATGAAAATCATAAGTTGTCTTTTAATGCTCCTCAAACTGCAGAAGGTTTTGATGAATATATAAGTGACCCTTCAAAACCAGTTCCGTTCACTCAAAAAATTACTACTGAGATTCCAAAATCTTATATGAATGAAGACCAGCGTTTTGCAGCAAGAAGGCCTGATGTTTTAATTTATGAAACCGAAGTTTTGGGAAACAACATTACTTTTACTGGAGATGTCACCGCAGATTTGTATGTATCAACATCCGGGACCGATGCCGATTGGGTTGTTAAATTAATTGATGTCTTCCCTGCTGACTCTGCTTCTTCGGATAACATTGTTTATAGCGAATACCAAATGATGGTAAGGGGAAATATTATGCGCGGAAAATTCAGAGATGGATTTGATAATCCAAAACCATTTACTCCAGGGAAGGTATCAAATGTTAAATTTGATTTATTAGATGTGAATCATACTTTTAAGAAAAAGCATAAAATTATGATTCAAATACAGAGCAGCTGGTTCCCACTGTTCGACCGCAATCCTCAAAAGTTTGTTGATATTAATAGCGCAAAGGATAGTGATTTTCAAAAAGCAACGCAGTGTGTATTTTTTTCTCAAGAATATCCTTCAAGAATTATTTTAAAAAAAAGATTGAATGATAAATAGTTTTTTACTTCTTAGGCTACATTATCGTTAAATCAATTAATGTAAACTGACAAGAATTGCTGAACTGATCTTCAAAATATTTTAGTCAAGTTTTCCATTTAAATTTTATTCAATTTATTATTGTTGCTTATATTAAGCGCGTTATTTTAGTATAATTAAAAAGCATAATTTGATTATGTTTGAAACTAAAATTTTAATGAAAAAGCATATTTACATAACAATCATTTTTGCTATCCTTGCTTTAGGAAAATCGAATGCACAAGGATTTGAGAGTGGCGCTTTTGGTGCACCCGTAATTAAATACACAAGCATAATTAATCAGTCGGCTTTAATAATCGGCGGCAAGTGGGGATGGGTTATAAATAAAAGATTTGTTATTGGAACAGGGTTTTATTCTTTAGTCACCGGGATAAATACTCATTATGTTGATCCGCAAAATGAACAGACTGTTATGTTTAAAATTATTTATGGCGGGTTAGAATTTGAATTTTTAGCTTTAAAAGACAGCAAATTCAACGTTACGATAGATATACTTTTAGCGGGAGGCGGACAGGAATTTTATGCTGAAAATAATAATAACACTAAAACAAATTTTGGCACTAGTGATTTTTTAGCATGGGAACCACAAATTGATTTTGAATATGAACTTTATGATTGGCTTCATATAGATGCCGGTTTAGGTTATAGAATGATTTCAAACTTCAATAAACTGTATAATATTTCTGAGAGCGATCTAGAAGGGACTGTTTTCCTGTTAAACTTTAAATTTGGGGAATACTAATCTGACGATGCGGAGAAATTTTAGTTTGAAAAATAAAAGAATATATAAATTTGAGTTTAGTAAAAGTAGTAAGTTTTTTTTATTGCTTACTGCGTTAGCATTATTTTTACCTAGTTCCACTTTATCTCAAACTCAAAGTACATCGCCTGATTCAAGCCATACTATTTTAAATGAAACCAAAAGTATTAAATCCCAATATCTTAATCCTGAATTATTTACTTATGCAAGCCAAAGAAGGTACACTTTAAATGGATCACTGCCGAACCTCCAAACTAAAATTCGTCCGACAACTACAGCTATCATTGGTGGAGTTTATGCCGGCACTCTAGTCTGGCTCCATATTCATCAAGCAAATGCCTGGTGGAGCGGAGACAGAGGCAAATTTCATTTCCAGGAAGATTGGGTTTCTGCATTACAAGTTGATAAAGCAGGTCATGCTTTTGGCGCTTATTTTGTTTCTTATTTATTAAGCGAGGGATTTATTGCTTCGGGTTTTTCCTGGGATGACGCTACCAACTGGGGTAGTCTTATGGCTATGCTTTATCAAACTTATGTTGAAATTGAGGATGGGTTTGCAAAGGATTGGGGTTTCAGTCCATCCGATTTGTATGCTGATGCAACCGGTTCATTATTTTTTATTGCTCAGCATTATGTTCCAGCTCTTCAAAACATAACTCCCAAATGGCAATTCGTTCCCTCCGAATGGACAGGAAAACCAGTTATTAATCGTCCGCGAACTTTCATTGATGACTATAACAGTTCTACATTCTGGTGGTCTGTTAATGTTCACAATATTCTTCCGCAAAAGTTAAAAAAATATTGGCTGCCCTGGCTTGATATTTCATTTGGCTATGGCGCAGATGCAATTGATGCACCCATAGATGCTAATGGCCCTCCCGATCAATTGGCATCAAGAAGATATGCAATCGGCCTTGACTATAACCTAGTTGAGTTACTTCCGGACGGCGGATGGTTCTGGAATTGGTTTAGGCAAACTCTAAATTATATTAAGCTTCCCGCTCCAGCTTTAGAATTTAAAAATAATGTGGTTCGTTTTTATTTAATGTACCCGTTTAGAATTTCCGTCGGTAATATTAGATTTTGAATCAATTATAAAAGTTTGAATCTCTTTTAATATCTCTCTTAAATATATTGATTCAGTGATCTTAATTATTTTCTTTGGGATAAGTATAATTAACCATCCATTGCATACCAAATTTGTCGGTCAACATTCCGAAATAAGCTCCCCAAAAAGCATCGGCCAAAGGCATGGTTACCTTTCCACCATTAGACAAAGCATTAAATATTTTTTCCGCTTCGTCTTTACTTTCGGCTTCAATAGAAAGATGAAAATTAGTACCGGGTGTTACCTTATGCCCCATCGATTCAAGAGCATCTGTTGCCATGAGCATATTGCCCTTTCCAATCGGCAGAGCGATGTGCATAACTTTTTGTTGTTCACTTTCACTTAACTTATTGCCATCAGGTGTATCTTTAAATCTAAACACTCCTCCAGCAAAATCCCCACCGAAAACTAATTTATAAAAATTAAATGCTTCTTCAGTATTTCCCGGAAAGTTTAAATAAGGATTTAATGTTGGCATAAATGGACTCCTTTGATTTGTTATAAAAATTTGTTGATTTGATTTAAAATCTTATAATTTAAACGTGTCACTTTATTAGAATTTATCACTTCACCAATTTCTATCTGAAAATTTTTTCTATCGATACTCTCTTAATATTGTTTGGGAAGTTTTCAATATATTCATCAATAGATTTAAAAGATTTATTATTTGCTTTCATTTTAAGCTTATTTAAGTTTTTTTGTAATGTAATACAACAACACCGGAGCTGAAAGTTTTTGTTTCTATTAACTTCAGATCTATCCTGCTTTGCAGATCTTCAAATAACAGCTTGCCTTTGCCTAAAACTATCGGATGGATTAAAAGCCAATATTCGTCTATTAGATTTTTTTGTGCGAGTGCAGATGCAATACTTAAACTTCCGGCAAAAATATATTTCCCGTTTTGATTTTTCAGATTAAGTACTTCATCTATCAAATTGCTTTTAGCAAGGGTTGTATTATTCCATTTAACGTCTTTTAATGTATTAGAAAACACTAATTTGGACACGTTATTATATTTCTCCGCAAACTTAAGCTCGCTTTTGGTGCTTTTCGGATCCTGGTCGGCAAACGGCCAATATCTTGCCATCATTTCATAGGTTTTCCTGCCAAGCAAAACCGTATCAGCACTGTCCAGCAGATCAGTAAAAAAATCGTGCAATTCGTCATCCGCAATACCTGCGGTATGATCGGCAAACCCGTCTATGGTCATATTTATTGAAAAGATTATTTTTCTCATATTAAATTTCCCATAATTTATTTTCACATGTTTTGTAAAGGTTGAAGCATACTAACTCGATTTCCTTCTGTATCAATAAAAGAGCAATAAAGTCCGACGCCAGGAATATCACCTGGTTCACCAGGTTTATTTGGATCGCCGCCCAATATTTTACCGCCAGCTTCAGCAACTTTTTTCATTGATTCTCTAATATCATCAACGGCAATAACAACCGAAGGATGTGGTGAATTCATATCTTTAGTATTTTGATAAAAACCTCCATTGATCATTCCTGCTTCTTTCGGACGCATAGTTTTTTCATCTGTTTCGGAAGTAGAAACAACCATATAATTTCCCATTTCTGCCCCAAGCTGTTGTATTTTCCAGCCGAATACGTCGGTATAAAATTTTGCCATACGTTTTTGATTATCTGCTGGCATCTCAAAATGGACTACCGGATTCATCTTTGACATAATATTACTCCTAATTTTTTAAGTGATTTAATTTTCATTTTTCATTTTAATTCGTCTTTCAAGTTCTGCTGCCTCTGGATTATCCAAAGCAAACGAACCAATTTTAATCTCGCCGGCAGGTTCATAAACAGACATTATAACACCAGTACTTGAAGTTTTGCTTTTAATTAATTTAAGATTAATAGGAATTGTCCCATCACCAAACAATCTTTTACCGTTTCCTACGGTAATTGGGAATGTCCAAACATGATATTCATCAACAAGATTATTTTTTATTAAAGTCTGAATAAAGTTGCTGCTGCCATGCACTTGTAATTCAGGTCCGTTTTCCTTTTTGAGATCTTTTATTTTTTCAATTACATTGTCATTAACTATAAATGAATTATTCCAATTGGTTTTTTCAAGGCTATTGGAAACAACATACTTTTTTGTACTATTAAATTTGTCAGCTATCGGTTCATTTTTAACATGAGGCCAATGTGCCGCAAATATATCGTATGTCTTTCTCCCCAATAATAATTCAAATGGTTTTGAAATAAATTCATCCATGACTGTTCCCATCGAATCATCCCAATAATGAAAAGACCAGCCTCCGTATTTAAAATCTCCGGTTGGATCCTCTTCAGGGCCACCTGGGGCTTGCATTACACCATCAAGTGTTACAAATGTAGTTATAAGTATTTTTCTCATATTACCTTCCGATTATTTTTAAATTTTATTTTAAGCATTCTTTAAAGTTTCAATATCAAGTTTTTTCATTTGAAGAACAGCTTGCATAACTCTTTGAGATTTTCCTGATTCTTTGTTGCTTAACAACTCGCCTAAAGCTGTTGGCACAATTTGCCAAGACAACCCATATTTATCTTTTAACCAACCACACATTTCTGCTTGCGGTACAGCAGAAAGCTTATTCCAGAAATGATCAAGTTCTTTTTGGTTATCACAATTAACTACAAAAGATATCGCTTCGTTAAAAGAAAAATCATGCATATGCCCACCATCCATTGCAGCAAATTTCTGTCCCTCCAATGTGAAATCTGCATAGGCGATGGGACTATCTTTATCAGGTTTTTGCCCTTCTTCAAATCTGAAGAAACTGCCGGGTTTGGCATGTTTAAATACTGATGTATAAAAATTTATTGCTTCTTCGGCTTTACCAGTAACATTTTTTGTAAACATTAATGAAGGGATAATTTTTTGCTCTGCTTCACCTCTAAAAATAATTATCTGCCAGGATACTCCGAATTTATCTTCCAACCATCCGTATTTTTCACTGAACGGATATTTATCAAGTGCCATCAAAATTTTCCCACCATTTGAAAGTTTATTCCATAACTCTTCAACTTCTGTTTCAGTTTTACAGTTTACAAAAAACGAAATTGACGGATTAATTTTGAATATAGGCCCTCCGTTTATTGCTACAAAAGGCTGCCCATAAAGATCGAAAGCAACCGTCATAACAGAACCTTTTGGCCTGCCAGAAGCTTCAGCACTTTCTTCACTGTACTTAGTTGTAGTTTTTATTTTTGAATCTTTAAAAACAGATGTATAAAAATTTGCTGCCTCTTCTGCATTATCATCAAACCACAAAAATGGATTTATTTTTTGCATGCATTTATCCTTTCAAAATTATAAATTGTTTTTTAATAACCATTAGATAAAACTTATTTGTAGATTTTAATTCTTAAGCATTAAAATACTTTCAAACTTTTCTATCTTCCTTCGACCACTGATAAAATATTTCCAGCTGGATCTTTAAACCAGGCTATCAAAGGTCCGTCCCCCCTCGCTATTCCGTTTACATCAGTTTTAATTTCTCCTTCATATTGTTCGAAAATAATTCCTCTCTTAATTAATTCATCCACGGATTTTTCAACATTTTCAACAGAAAAATTCAGGACAGTAAATGTGGCAGAAACGTGGTTAGGTTTTTCATATATCATTATCTCGCTTCCACCTTCTATATGAAGACTTAACAGTCCTTTCATTTCTCCTACTTCACTAACATTCAACCCTAACGTTTTGTTGTAAAATTCTTTTGCCTTTTGTATATCATCTACAGAAAAGCTGCTGAATGCTTTTGTGTTTTTAAACATTACTAAATCCTTTCTATTGTTAAATTATCTTTAAAGCTAAAACATCATGAATATTTTTAAGCTGGTGAACATGCCTTTGTGTATGAAATAATATAAAATACAACATTTCAAAACGGGTCAGTTTACCGTAAACCGGAATTTCGAATGCCAAACATGTTTGTGTCAAATCTAAATTGGGAGCTACCGAAATGATTTCTTTTTTATTTTTTTCTAATTGATTCAAAATGGTTTCTTTATCATACTTCATGTTCTCAGGAACTAAAAATTTAGGGGATTTCATTTTTATATTAAAATTTAAAAAATCAGATTTAATCATTTTTACTTTATCGTCAAACTTTCTATTTGTTTCTTTTACCGGCCCGTTTAAAATCTCGGCTAATCCTGATGAATACTTAATAACATGCTGCGATAACTGGCCTGCAGTCCAGCTGCTTTCAAATGGACTAGTATGGAGTTGCTCATTACTTAATGACGTAATAATTTGTATAAATTCTTCGAATACGCGATCGATTTCAGATATTAAATTTTTCATAAAGTTACCAAATTATTAAAAATAAATTTATTCATTTATCTCGGGAGCTAATGTAGTATCAACTATATACGTAGTAAGCTCATAAACTTTTCCATCTTTCAAACGATAAATATCACAACTGGCCGGGTAGTCAAATGAACCAGGTTTGTTATTAATTATAGTTGAGCTTTCGATGACAACAAAATCACCATCTGATATAATATTTTTAACATTAGCTGTTGTAAAATTTTCTAATCCAAGTGAATCTACAGCTTTGATAAACTCATTTTTACCAATTATAGGTGGCATACCTACTATTTTCCATTTAATGTTTTCCGAAACATATTTTGAATAAAGTTTGAAGTTTTTTTTGGTTATGATTTCTATCAATTGTTTTACTATTTTTTTATTTTTTATTGACATAACAATTAGTAGACTTAATCATCAATCCGGTTAATAATAATAGTTTCCCGGTTCTCAGGATTTGGTTCTTCAGCCGGATCTGTGGGATAAAATTCAACTTTGGGAGATTTGAATTTTAAATTATTTTCATCCTTCCATTTTTCAATTGCAACGTTAACTGCAAACAAATTTTTATACGGGCCAACATATGTTGCAAATGCATATTTGCCTTCGGGAAAAACTCCTGGCTTAACGTGTCCATCTCCTTGCACTTGAAATTTAGTTGGGATACCGACTTCAATTTCTAATTCATTTTCCATCTTCAGATAATTGAAAAATGGTGCTCCGCCAGGATCAATATTATTTTCTGATAACCATTGAAAAAATTCAGGAATTAAAGGAGGCAGCAACTGAGGCATTTCTTCCCTTTTCAAATTTGACTTAATCGCACTGTAACTTTGCTTATTTCTTTTTTCGATTCTTGGTTGGATATTCATAATTATCACCTGGCAATTTTTTATATCTTATAATTACAAAGCAAAAGTAATATCAACAAAATATTTTAAGAGGGTGTAAATACGGCAATTTAAGGGGCATAATGCGACGAATTGAGTCTCTATCTCAATAATTGTTAGCTAATTTAAAGAATTATAAAAAAAGGAAATAACAGTTACTACTATTACAAAATACACTTAAGCTCAGACTTATTATAATTTATAATAGTAGTAACTGTTATAAAATATTTGATTGTTCAATAACTTTTTTTCTATTTAATTACCGAACCTCCATTAACATTAGAGTTTCTTCCGAACTGTATGTAATAAACATCAAATAAAAATCCCGTTGTAAATGATGAATTCTTTTTTACAGCATAACCCGAAGCATCCCATAACGTCCCATCCGGTGACGCTCTTCTGCATGCTAAATAATCTCCTGCTCTTGTTATAGCTGTGTCGCTCAATTCAGGATACCAAACAATAAAATCGCCCCAAATACCAACTGCGTTATTCCCCCAATTATTATTTCCGCCCCACATTAGTGACATTCCTAATTCATTATTTGCATTTGTAGCTAATGCAGGAAAAGCAAAAGCGAAATCCGGATTCCAAACTTGAACTTGCTGTTTTTTGGTGTAGTTTGTAACATCAATTTCTACCATTTGAATGTGTGCTCTAGGAAAACCGCCGCCTTTAGAAGCTGTCCAGGCAAACCAAACATTATTTCCTTCACGAGCCGCACCTAAAACAGCATTGCCTGGAAACGAAGTTCCTAAAAAATTAAGCCAGTCTGTAGTTCCATCTTTTGCAATTGAAGAAATGGTTCCGTTTGGCCAGCTATTAATATTAATATCACGCCAATAATATTTATTTTCACCTTCTTTAAAAGAAAATACTCGGAGTGTACTGCTATTTTTATGTCCCGCCCAGAATATTTCATTACCGGTATTCTGACAAAGATGGCCTCCGTAAGTTGTATTGCCGTTTGCCGGACTTGTATAGCTGATATTTATTGTTTGGCTGTTTTGGATTTGTGAAAGAGGAATTCGTGAAACAAAACTTCCAGTTCCTACAGCATCAATGCTGAAGTAAAGTGAATTATCCCCTACTGCGAGGTCAGGATAATCCATGGTTGTGTTGCCAAGATTAAAAGTGGATGAAAGTAAATCCCAATAAGTCCAAGATGTTGCATTGCTGTTTATAATAGTTTGCGGACTTGCGGAAGCAATACGAACACGGTTCACTCCACTCAAACAACTTCCGCCGGTATTTGTTGCAGCACCGCAAAATTGCATCAGCCAAATAAAACGGTCGATTGAAGGAACATATTGAATTACCTGATCACAGCATAAGCCTCCATCAAGCCAATTACCGCTTGCATCTTTCGTAGGAACACTTGGGAAAATTGTACTCGGATCGATAATTTTATAATGCGCTCCCCCATCAGTTGAAAGCACACCTTTTGTATTGAAGGTATAAAGAATCACATTTCCACTTCTTGAACCGCTTGGATCCGGGGGAATACCAAATGAGTTTATTAAATTTCCAAATTGATCATATTGTTTAAATACCACCGGATCTGCACCTGCTCCACCTCCATAATCATTTGCGTTCTTTTTAATTTCATGCAATTTAAAATTATTGTTTTCCGGTGATAAGCTTCCTCTAAGCGGCCCGGTAGGCACATGATAATAAAGAGAAGTATTGCTTGGTTCTTCTCCTTCCGGCGTATCGTAATGAGGATATTTTCCTCCCTCAGCTCGATTTGGATCAACAGTTACGGTCGAAGCTAAATCACTAAAAGTCACATGCCCACTGGTTTCTCTACGATCGCATTTGCAACGGAATAACCATATTAAAACTCCAATTAAGAAAATTGCAGCAACGATTATAAGAAACCGAACCCAATTTTTATTCGAGTCCATAATATTCCTTATTTAAATGATGCCTACTCTTCTTTAAACGGTTTTCGGCTTGCCCGTTTTATAATTTATGATTCGGGATAATGAATTTTTTCTGTAGCAGTGATTGATAATAACTTGTTCATATTTTTTTATAAATGCCATAGCTCATTTGTACTATTCTAGATCATTTATTCATCAATCCAATATGGTTGATATGTATCACAAAAATTTCAACTGAATATTCAAGCAGTCGAATTCAAAACAATTATAAAGAATTAATTTTCAGCTTTGTTTTTGGGAATTAAAATCTAAATATAAAGGTGTGTAAAAACGCCATCTTTAGGGGTTGATTGCGACAAACAAAATATATATTTTCGCTCAAAAATCATCAACTAACAAAAAGATAATAAAATGAAACACGTATCAATCCTTGTTACGCAGGGTGCTATTTTGGGTAATATTGAAGGCCCACGCCAGGTTTTCGCTGAAGTGAACAATTTTTTAAATAGC
>CAZRMA010000069.1:0-12369 GCA_964600655.1 uncultured Ignavibacteriaceae bacterium | reverse complement strand
GCAGAAGAGATAAAAGAAGAACACATTATAAAACTTCAGCTCCGGCATTGAGTACATGTTCAAACTGCGGTGAAATGAAACTTGCTCATCGCGCATGCCCTTCCTGCGGCTATTACAATGAACGCTCAATGTTTTTACCAAAAAGCTAATTTATAAATCTAAATCCTTTTAATGATCAATTCTGAACCTAATAAATCTAAATGCAGAATTATTGTTGATGCAATGGGGGGCGATTTCGCTCCCCGGAATGCTGTTTTAGGCGCAATACAGGCTTCTAATGAGAATAAAAATTTTAAATTGCTTTTAGTTGGAAAAGAAGATGAGATCAAAAAAGTTCTAACTTCAGAAAATCTTTCATTCGATCAAAAGAATATTATAAATGCAGATGACGTGATTGAAATGGAAGAAACCCCTACAACAGCTATCAAATCCAAACCTAATTCTTCAATAGTCGTTGGCTGTAATTGGGTAAGGGATAAAAAAGCAGACGCATTTGTTAGTGCAGGAAACACCGGTGCTATGATGGCAGCGTCAACTTTAATTATTGGGAGAATCGAAGGAGTTGGAAGGCCGACAATTGGAAGCTTCATTCCAAATGAAGCAGGTATTTCAACTTTGTTTGATGTTGGTGCAAGTGTTGATTCAAAAGCAAAGCATTTACTTGAATATGCGATTATGGGATCAATTTTCGTTCAAGAAATTTATGAAATTCCAAATCCAAAAGTAGGACTTTTAAGTGTGGGGGAAGAAAAATCAAAAGGTAATGAAGTTTCGATTGCTGCTTACGAATTATTAAATAAAACTAAATTAAATTTTATAGGAAATGTCGAGGGCAGGGATATATTAAAAGGTACTGCACATGTTGTAGTGTGTGATGGATTTGTAGGAAATAATTTATTGAAGTTTGGTGAGGGACTAGTTAGTTATTTGAAATTTAAATTAAGACAATACGCTGATGCTGGATTTATAAATAAATTAAAAGTTGGTGTGATCAGAGGTGTGTTAAGACAAGTTCTAAAAGATTTTGATTATCAGGAATATGGTGGTGTTCCCTTGCTTGGCGTAGATGGAATTAGTATTATTGGTCACGGCTCAAGCACACCAAAAGCAATTAAGAATATGGTTCTAAGAGCAAATGAGATGTATGAAAAAAAGCTAGTTGAGAAAATCAGTAATTCAATTAAAAAATATTCTGAATTAAATTGAGTGTAAAAATGTCGAACAATAAAAAATATAATGCAATGATCACAGCTGTCGGAATGTATGTCCCGGATAAAATTTTAGATAATGCCTTCTTTGAAAAAATAGTAGATACTAATGATGAATGGATAAGAACGCGTACCGGCATAAGTGAAAGAAGATTATTAGAAACGGGTGCTACAAGTGATTTAGCAGCAAAAGCAGCCGAAGATTTATTAAAATCAAAAAATATTTCGCCAGAAGAAATTGATGTAATAATTGTTGCTACAATTTCACCTGATATGATGTTTCCAGCTACAGCCTGTTTAGTTCAAGAAAAAATTGGAGCAAAAAATGCCTGGGGCTTTGATCTTTCGGCTGCATGCTCAGGATTTCTTTTTGCTTTTCAAACTGGGGCTTCCTTAGTTGAAAGCGGAACTTATAAAAAGGTTTTGGTTATTGGTGCTGATAAAATGAGTTCCATAGTTGATTATACAGATAGAAATAACTGCATTTTGTTTGGAGATGCTGCTGCTGCAGTTTTGCTTGAACCTACTGAGGACAAATCACTTGGACTTCAAGATTCTTTGTTAAAGATTGATGGAAGTGGAAAAGATAGCTTATATCTTAAAGGCGGAGGAAGCCTTAACCCACCAACTCACGAAACAGTTGACAATAAAATGCATTATCTTTATCAGGATGGAAAAGCAGTTTTTAAAGTTGCCGTAAAAGGTATGGCTGATATTTCCTACGATATAATGAAGAAAAATAATCTAACAGCAGATGACATTGCTTATCTCGTTCCACATCAAGCTAATCTTAGAATTATTGATGCAACTGCGAACCGGATGGGATTAAGTAAAGATAAGGTTATGATTAATATTCAAAAATATGGAAATACTACTGCGGCAACGATTCCATTATGTCTGGTTGAATATTATAGAGATGGTAAAATTAAAAAAGGTGATAAATTAATTTTTGCTGCTTTCGGCGCTGGATTCACATGGGGTTCGGTTTATGTTGTCTGGTCTATGGATTAATAATGATTCTTAACAATAAATAAAAAGTTTTAATGTCTAGAAAAGCATTTGTATTTCCGGGGCAAGGTGCTCAGTATGTTGGAATGGCTAAGGATTTATTTGAAAATTCTGTTGAAGCCAAAGAAATGATAAAGACTGCAGATGATGCGCTGGGAATTAATTTATCATATATTTTATTTAACGGACCTGAAGAAGAATTAAAACAATCAGCAAATACACAGCCGGCAATTTTTTTGCACAGTGTCGTTTTATCAAGCATAATTAGAACTCTTCAGTTTGATGCAGTTGCGGGACATTCAGTTGGTGAATATGCTGCTCTTGTTGCTGCCGGTGCCGTTCAGTTTTATGAAGCAGTTAATATGGTACGCGTTCGCGGAAAAGCAATGACTAAAGCCGGAATCGAAAATCCTGGGACAATGGCAGCAATAATTGGATTGGGAAAAGAAAAAGTAATCGAAATATGTAACACAGCTTCTTTGGTTAGCATTGTGCAGCCAGCAAATTTTAATTCACCGGGACAAATAGTAATTTCAGGTTCTATTGAGGGAGTTAAAAAAGCAATGGAAATCTGCAAAGCTGGTGGAGCTAAGCTAGTTAAAGAGTTAACTGTAAGCGGTGCTTTTCATTCACCATTAATGGAATCAGCAAAAGTTGATTTAAAAGAATCGATTGATAAAACAAATTTTTATGATGCCAGGATTCCTGTTTATACAAATGTTACTGCAAAGCCCACAAAAGATAAAAATGAATTTAAAAAACAATTGATAGAACAAATAACTTCTCCTGTCCCGTGGGAGGAAATTATTAATAATATGGTCAGTGACGGTATAAGTGAATTTTATGAAATTGGGCCGGGCAAAGTTTTACAGGGTTTAATCAAACGAATTAATCCGGATGTAAAATGTTTCGGGATTGATAAATATTCAGATGTGGAGAAGTATTTATAATGAGTGAAAACTTTCCGGTAGAAAAATTCACAAAAGAAATTAATGGTATTAAAATAGATCCTAAAATTTTCACCTTCCCATTTACTTGCAAATGTTCCGGCGAATGCTGCAATTACGGTGTTTATACAGATTTGAAAGAAAGCGAAGCAATATTAGAAATAAAAGAAAAAATTCTCCCTTTGCTTGATGAAACTCAAACCAAAGATATTTCCACCTGGTTTGAACCACCAGAAGAGGATGAAGATTTTGATTCGGGTGTTGCAGTCGGAACTAATGTTATTAATGGTAAATGTTCTTTTTTAGATAAAGATGGATTATGCACTTTGCAAAAACTTGCGAATCTCGAAGGAGAACATAAATGGAAATACAAACCTATCTATTGTGTTTTATTTCCTTTAACAATTTACGAAGGTGCTTTGACAATTGACGATGAACATATCGATAGATTAAAAACATGTAATAAAAATAAAAATGCTGAAACATCAATTTACGACGCATGTAGGGAAGAGCTCATTCATTTCTTAGGTGAGGAAGCCTTTGCAGAGCTTGATGCGTATAAAGACGAATATTTAAATTCAAATAATTCACAAGAAGTAGCATGAAGTTAGAAGGTAAAAAAGCAATTGTAACCGGCGGATCAAGAGGAATCGGAAAAGCTATTGTCGAACATTTGGTTATGAATGGCTGCGATGTTGTATTTACTTATCATAGTTCGGAAGAATCAGCAAAAGCTTTAGAAAATGATTTGCGGAAATACAAAAGAAAAATTTTAGGTATCAAATCCGACGCATCTAAATTTGCCGAAGCTGAAGAAGCTGTTAAATTTACTTTGGAAAATATAAATGGTTTAGATATTTTAGTGAACAATGCGGGCATAACTAAGGATAATTTACTGTTGAGAATGTCCGAAGCTGATTTTGATAACGTAATAAATGCAAATCTTAAAAGCGTTTATAATTATACTAAAGCTTCTTTGAGACAATTTATCAGTCAGAAAGCAGGTAAGATTATTAACATAACTTCAGTAGTTGGAATAACTGGAAATGCCGGGCAAGCAAACTATGTAGCATCAAAAGCTGGAGTTATAGGATTTACTAAATCTACTGCAAAAGAACTTGCTTCCAGAAATATAAATGTGAATGCTATTGCCCCGGGATTTATTTCAACTGATATGACAAGCAAATTAAACGATAAGCAAAGAGAAGCAATTTTAACGCAGGTTCCATTAAAGAAATTAGGTACACCTGAAGACGTTGCTAAAGTAGCAATCTTCCTCGCATCAGCCGATGCCGATTATATAACTGGGCAAGTAATTTCCGTCGATGGCGGAATGGTAATGTAAAATATAAGTAAATTGTAATTCACTACACATAAAAATAAATAGGAGTAAACAAAATGGACGTTGAAGCCAAAGTAAAAGAGATTATTATGGATAAACTTGGAGTCGAAGAATCTCAAATTACACCAGAAGCTTCTTTCACTAATGATTTAGGCGCTGATTCACTTGATATAGTTGAACTCGTGATGGGTTTTGAAAGTGCTTTTCAAGTTTCTATACCAGATGAAGACGCTGAAAAAATTGGTACTGTTGGGGATGCAACCAAATATTTAAAAGAAAAATTAAGCTAATTAGAAAAGGTCGGGAAGAAATTATTCTCGACTTTCCTTTCTTTAGTAAATGGTAAGCATTCTTTTGCTATTTATTTTAAAATTGCAATTCACAAAATTAAATTTTAGGGGTAACCTATGAATAAGAGAAGAGTAGTTGTAACCGGGATGGGAGCAATTACTCCTATAGGCATTGGTGTTTCAGAATTTTGGAACGGTTTGCTCCAAGGTCGAAATGGTGTTGGCCCCATTACAAAATTTGATACCGCTAAATTCGATACAAAATTTGCTGCCGAAGTAAAAAATTTTAACCCCGAAGATTATCTCGATAAAAAATCAGTTAAACGAATGGATCCGTTTTCTCATTTTGCTCTTGTCAGTTCCGACATGGCTTATAAAGATTCGGGAATTAATGGTGACAAAATTGACAAGAATAAATTTGGTGTAATTTATGGGAGCGGTATAGGTGGGATAGATACTTTAACAAAGCAGCATCATGTTTATTTTGAAAACAACAGTCCGCAAAAATTAAGTCCCTTCTTTGTAACAATGATGATTTCTGATATGGCTGCCGGCTTAATTTCTATTAAGTTTGGGCTGAAAGGTCCTAACTATGCTACAACCTCAGCCTGTGCCACGGCCTCGCATGCAATTGCCGATGCTTTTATACATATTCAAAGAGGAAGTGCAAATTTAATGATGTGCGGTGGTTCAGAAGCCGCAATTACTGAATTATCCATTGGTGGCTTTAATGCAATGAGAGCACTCTCAACCTGGAATGACAGATATCTTGAAGCTTCCCGTCCAATCGACAAAGACCGGAATGGATTCATAATGGGTGAAGGAGCAGCTACAATTATTTTAGAAGAATATGAACATGCAAAAAACCGGGGTGCTAAAATATATGCTGAAATTGTTGGGATAGGCTTAACTGGAGATGCCTACCATATGACTGCCCCTGCGCCAGGGGGTGAAGGAGCAGTTCGTTCTATGAATGAGTGCTTAGTGGATGCTGAAATAAATCCTGAGCAAGTTGATTATATTAATGCACATGGTACCTCCACACTTTATAATGATATTAATGAGACTAAAGCAATTAAAACCGTTTTTGGAAAACATGCTTATGATTTAGTTGTTAGTTCAACAAAATCAATGACAGGACATTTACTTGGGGCGGCAGGGGGCATTGAAGCTATTGCAACCGTTTTAGCTATTCAGAATGATATAGTTCCTCCCACAATCAATCTTACTAATCCCGATCCGGAATGTGATTTAAATTATAGCCCGTTAAAATCTACTAAGAAAGAAATAAATTTTGCTATTAGTAACACATTTGGATTTGGTGGTCATAACGCTTCTCTTCTCTTTAGAAAAATTGAGGAATAATTTTGAGCAAGCTGTTAAGATGGCTGGTTAAAAAATTAAAACAACACCAGGACGAAGAAAGTTCAAAATATATTGCGAATATTTTTACAGATGAAAAATATAGAGAACTTGAAGAACTGGTCGGCTTTCAAATAAAAAATAAAGAACACTTTATTCAAGCATTAATGCACCGTTCTTTTCTAGAACAAAATGAAGATTTTGAAGTTTCAAATGAACGGCTTGAATTTCTCGGTGACTCGGTTTTAAGCTTAGTTGTTGCAGAATATCTTTTTGATAGCTTCCCCGAAAAAGACGAAGGCTTTTTAACAAAGGTTAGAGCTAAACTGGTAAATAGGTTTGCTCTTGCCGATGCAGCAGAACAAATCCACCTGGCTGATTTTTTATTAATAAGTAAAAACCTTTCCAACTCTTTTACTAATGGATCAAAAACTGTTTTAAGTGATGCTCTTGAAGCACTAATTGGCGCGGTTTATTTGGACCAAGGGTTAAATACAGCAAAAAAGTTTATTAATAAAATTTTAATAGTTCCTAATACTATTGGCGGTCTTTACCTGATTGATGAAAATTATAAAAGTCAATTATTGGAATTTGCGCAAGCTCATAGATTGGATAACCCGACATATCAAGTTATTAAAGAAGAAGGCCCTCAGCATAACAGAACCTTCACAATCCGGGTTGTAATACGAGATGTAGAATACGGAATCGGAAAAGGTAAAAACAAAAAGAGCGCTGAACAAAAGGCTGCGCAGAAAGCTTTGTCGCTTATAAAAGAACAACAAGCTAATTGATTTTTCCTATCTAATTTGAAAATATTTTATATTATTTTTTCTGAAAAAAAATCACAAAAAAATTGTTTAAATTTCAATATGAGAAAATAATTTTTAGTTAACAAGATAGAATTTGAGAGATTATATGAAAATTTATGAACACCCTGACAAATTTGTAGACAGACATATTGGAGTGAATGAAGAAGATATTGAACACATGTTAAATGTAATCGGTGTTGATTCGCTTGAAACATTAATTAACGAAACTGTACCGCCGCAAATAAGATTAAAAGATAAATTAAAACTTGATGAATCTGTAACTGAATATCGCTTTATTGAAAATCTAAAAAAACTTGCAAAGATGAATAAAGTATTTAAATCATATATAGGAATGGGATACAATCCTACCCGTGTACCAAGTGTAATTCAAAGAAATATTCTTGAAAATCCGGGCTGGTATACACAATATACTCCGTATCAGGCAGAGATTTCTCAAGGACGACTTGAAGCACTTTTAGTCTTTCAAACTGTTGTTTCCGATTTAACTTCAATGAATATTACCAACGCATCTTTACTGGATGAAGGCACTGCGGCTGCTGAAGCAATGAGCATGTTTTATTCATTAAGAAAAAATAAAGAAGCAAACGTTTTATTTGTATCCGAAGAAGTTTTTCCTCAGACGATTGATGTTTTAAGAACAAGAGCAAACCCATTAGGCATTGAATTGCAAATTGGCGATCATAAGAATGTGAAATTGAATGAAAAGATATTTGCAATCTTGGTTCAATATCCATCTGGTTATGGTGAAGTATATGATTACAAAAACTTTTTTGATGAAGCAGATAAGAAAAATATTTTCAAAATTGTGGCTGCAGATTTATTAAGCTTGACTTTATTAATTCCTCCAGGCGAATTCGGTGCTGATGCGGTTGTAGGTAACTCTCAGCGCTTCGGTGTTCCAATGGGGTTTGGGGGCCCGCATGCTGCATTCTTTGCAACAAAAGATGAATTTAAAAGAAATATTCCTGGAAGAATTATAGGTCTGTCAGTTGATTCAAATGGAAATGAAGCCTACCGGATGGCGCTTCAAACCCGCGAACAGCACATTAGAAGAGAAAAAGCCACAAGCAATATTTGTACGGCTCAGGTTTTATTAGCTGTAATTGCCGGTATGTATGCTGTATATCATGGTAGCAAAGGATTGAAAGCAATTGCTGAACGAATAAATAAATTTACCAGACTGCTAGAGGTTGGTTTATTGGAGTTCGGTTACGATCAAAAGAATTTAAATTATTTTGATACACTTTTAATTAAAACCGGCTCATCAATTCAAACAAAAAAGATAAATGAATTAGCTTTAGAAAAACAAATAAACTTTCGATTTATAGATGAGCTTACAATTGGAATTTCTGTCAACGAAGAAACAGATTATCATGATATTTTTGAGATTCTAAATATATTTGCCGAAGCATCAGGTAACAAATCTAATGAACACAATGAGCTAGAATTATCAGTTGATGTTGAAGTCGGATATCCTTCAAATTTAAAAAGGACGAGCCCGTATTTAACAAATAAAGTGTTTAATTCCTTTCATTCAGAAACAGAAATGCTTCGTTATTTAAAGAAACTTGAAAATAAAGATCTTTCGCTTGTTCATTCCATGATTCCGCTTGGTTCTTGTACAATGAAATTGAATGCAACAACAGAAATGATTGCATTAACCTGGCCCGATTTTGCAAATATTCATCCATTCGCTTCGTCAGATCAAACCAAAGGGTATCAACAATTATTTGCCGGCTTGGAAAAGGATTTGGCTGAGATAACCGGTTTTGAGGCAGTTTCGTTGCAGCCTAATTCCGGGGCTCAGGGTGAATATTCAGGCCTGATGGTTATTCGCGAGTATCATAAAAAAAATGGGGAAGCGCACCGTAATGTTGCAATTATTCCTTCATCAGCACATGGTACAAATCCGGCGAGCGCAGTAATGGCAGGGATGAAAGTTGTTGTTGTAAATTCAACACCGCAAGGCAATGTTGACCTTGAAGATTTAAAGAAAAAAGTTGAAGCTAACAAAGATAATCTCGCAGCATTGATGATAACTTATCCTTCTACCCATGGAGTATTTGAAGAAAGCATAAAAGAAATTTGCGATATCATTCATAACAATGGTGGCTTGGTTTATATGGATGGTGCTAACATGAACGCCCAGGTTGGATTAACAAGTCCTGCAGCAATTGGAGCTGATGTTTGCCATTTGAACTTACATAAAACTTTTTGCATTCCACACGGCGGCGGCGGGCCTGGAATGGGACCAATTGGTGTAAATAAAAAATTAGCTCCATTTTTACCAAATCATTCAGTTGTAAAATTAAATCATCACAATGGAATTACTGCGGTTTCTTCAGCACCTTGGGGAAGTGCAAGCATTCTTGTTATTTCTTATGCATATGTAAAAATGATGGGAGAGAATGGATTAACAAAGGCAACTGAGGCTGCAATTCTAAATGCAAATTATATCAAAGCAAAATTAGAAAAACATTTTAAAGTTTTATATGCCGGCAGCAAAGGAAGAGTTGCTCATGAATTAATTTTTGATATGAGAAACTTTAAAGCAAGTGCAGGGATTGAAGTGGAAGATATTGCAAAAAGATTAATGGATTACGGATATCACGCTCCCACAGTATCCTTCCCTGTGGCGGGTACTTTGATGGTTGAGCCTACAGAGAGTGAATCTCAAAGAGAATTGGACCGTTTTTGCGATGCACTAATTTCAATAAAAGAGGAAATTAGTGAAATCGAAAATGGTAATGCAGATTCAAAAGACAATGTTCTAAAGAATGCACCTCATACTGCTGTCAGTGTTATCTCAAATGACTGGAATCATCGATATTCAAGGGAGAAAGCTGCATATCCAGTCGAATGGGTGAAAGCTAATAAATTTTGGCCGAGTGTCGGACGAGTTAATAATGCTTACGGTGATAGAAATTTAATTTGTACTTGCAACCCAATTGAAGATTATATCGAAGAAACGGTTTCTTAAATAATACAAGTTGAGAATAAAAAAGCAATGATTTATCCATTCATAAGATTGGGTTAAAAAGATAATATATTTTGAGCTATAAATTTTATTGCTTGTAAAATACAAGCCATTCTTTTTATTTTAACCCACTGTTTGTCATATCATAAAATTTAAATGATAAAATTATTTTTCCCAATTTTATTCTTAATTATATCTATTCAAAATAGTTTTACTCAGACTATTTTGGGAACATCTTTAGACAAGAATCTTGAAGATGGTTTTGTTGTTGATTCAATTGCTATCCAAGGAAACGACATAACTGAAAAAGAGATTATCTTAAGAGAGCTTACATTCAATGTTGGCGATACAATTAACAACAAAATTCTATTATATAATTCAGAGAGGATTTTTAGTCTTGGCATATTTACAAAAGTTAGATTATTTCGCGACCCATTATCATTTCCCAAAAATGTTGTTCAAATATTGGTTAATGAAAGCTGGTATATTTATCCAATTCCATTAGCGGAACTGAAGGATAGAGATTGGAAGAAAATATCTTATGGTTTCGATTTAGTCCTTCAAAATTTTAGAGGGAGAAATGAAACTCTGAGAGCTAGAGCTTTGTTTGGATATGATCCAAGCTTATCGATTTCATACTCAAATCCTTATTTTATTTGGAAAGATAATATTTCTCTTGAACTAAATCTTTCTTATCACGATACAAAGAACATCAGCAGCACAGCAAAGTATTTATATGGCGGAGATTTTAATCAAAAGTTTGTTAGTGCCGGAGTAGGTATTGGTAAAAGATTCGGATTGTTCCAAAAAGTTGGAATAAGTTTCAATTATAATTACATACAGTCGCCAGCCTACATCAAAGGGATTTCGGCCTCTCATGATAGGATAGATAGACTTTTTTCAATTGGGGCAAGCTATTCGTACGATACAAGAGACTTACGTCAGTTTGCCCGCGAAGGCATTTTGGGTTCGGCAAGTTATGAGTTGAAAGGGTTGGGGATCGATGATATAAATTATCAAATTGCCTCGATAGATTTTAGAGAATACAGAAAATTATTTGGTGAACTTGGTGCGAAATGGAGATTGGCCTCCAGATTCACTATGGGGAACCTGGTTCCTTTTTATGATTATTCATATCTTGGATTTAGAGAACGGATAAGAGGACATTTTAATAATGAAAGTGAAGGCAACAACCTTTACTTAGCCTCGCTTGAATTAAATTACCCTGTTATTAAAGATTTTAATATTTCGCTTGATTTTATTCCTATCATTCCAAAACAGCTTCTCTCGTATAGAGTAGCTCTATATTTACAAATGTTTGGCGATACCGGTGCGACGCAGCTAAATGGGCATCAGATAAGTATAAAGGATTTTCAATCCGGTTACGGCATGGGATTAACTCTTCTAATTCTTCCTTATAATATTGTAAGATTTGAAGTTGCCTTTAATGAAAATTTACATTCGGAATTTATATTTGACATAGGCACTTCGTTTTAGTCTTTTAGAAAAATTTAATTATTCTATACTTTGTCTTACCTATCCTTTCCATGAAGAGTGAGAAGCGGGTCGATTTCCGTAAAATTAAATATTTACGATATCCTTGGACGAAAAGTAACAACACTCGTTAATGAAAGAAAGCAACCTGGAGAATATGAAGTTGAGTTTAAAGCCGCATCACTTCCAATCGGAGTTTATTTCTATCAATTACAAGCATACAACTTTGTTGAAACAAAGAAGATGATGCCGATGGAATAATCAAATTTTTCGCTGAAATTTAATCTGTCTGAAGTAAGCAGGTTTATCAAATTCTTATTATACTAGGCTAATATCTTAAATGCTGTTTTCACAATAATAAAGAGAAGGTATTATGCCTGAAAAACCTGACCTGCTTACTTTTACGCCTGCTGACTTTATTGACTTCCTAAAAAAAGAGAATATCCGCAAATTTTATTTTGTCTATGATGATGCGAAAAAAAGTCTCACTACATCTCATCCCAAATTACAACCAATTGCAGATTATTTTACTGGAGATAAAAGAGATTTTATAAAGCATGAAGGATGGTTCTGTAAAATTTCTGAAAATTATGATATGCTGCTCGGTGCTTTTGTTCATAGAACAAACAGAGGACAGGCTGCAGGCGGGGTGAGATACTGGGATTATGATTCCGTTGAGTCTTATTTCAGGGATGGATTAAGACTTGGTGCCGGTATGACTTTTAAAAATGCTCTTGCGGGTCTATGGTGGGGTGGTGGAAAAGGAGTTATAGCTTACAATCCGAAATTTGATAAAATGAATGCGGAAGTCAGAAAGAAAATCTATAGGGAGTATGGGTTTTTTATCTCTACTTTAAACGGATGTTATGTAACTGCAGAAGATGTTGGAACAAGTGTTGAAGATATGGCGA
>CAZRMA010000068.1:0-12372 GCA_964600655.1 uncultured Ignavibacteriaceae bacterium | reverse complement strand
AATTTAAAATGGTCAATAGCATTTAAAATTCTAATTCCCGCAGTACCATTAGGTTCTCCATCATCAGAGTATTTAAACGCAGCATTCTGAAGTCTGTAAGCATAACAATGATGAACTGCGTCATAAAATTTTTTCTTTATTTCAGATAAAATATTTTGAAAATTTTCTTCACCTTCAATCGGAAATGACTGCGCAATAAATGTAGAGTTTTTTTCTTTTAATCTTGTTTCGTGAAATTCCTTTATAGTTAAGATGTGATCTTCAAATGCCATAATTTTTAATAATTTCTTAAAGAAAAGTGTAATTAGTCATGCTAAATATAATTGATTTTCAAAACTGCTATAGGTAATATAAAGGTTTGAAATTTAAAATTTGAAGTGGAATTGGAAAAAGAGACGATAATAATAAGAGGCGCAAGAGAGCATAATTTAAAGAATATTGATGTTGAGATTCCAAGGGATTCGTTTACTGTAATTACAGGACTCTCCGGTTCTGGCAAATCATCTTTAGCTTTTGATACCATCTATGCTGAAGGCCAGCGAAGATATATTGAATCACTATCAGCTTATGCCAGGCAATTTCTTGATATGCTGGAAAAACCTGATGTGGATTTAATTGAAGGATTGAGCCCGGCAATTTCTATCGAACAAAAATCAACATCAGGAAATCCTCGTTCAACTGTTGGAACAGTTACGGTAATATATGATTACCTTCGTTTACTTTATGCCCGATTAGGAATTCCACATTGCTATAACTGCGGCAAACCGGTCAGCAAACAATCTTCGGCACAAATTATTGATAACATAATTACAAATCTTGGTGGGAAAAAAATCTATGTTCTTGCTCCAACAATTCGAGGAAGGAAAGGACATTACAGAGAACTTTTTGAAGAAATTTTATCTGACGGATTTTTACGGGTAAGAGTTGATAATGAAATCCATGAAATAGTTAAAAATTTCCAGGTTGATAGATACAAGATCCATAATATAGAAATTGTAATTGATAGACTTACAGTTAGTGAAAAATCGAGAAGTAGACTTGTAGAATCGGTAGAAGTCGGGTTGAATTACGGAAACGGAATTGTAATTGTAAACGATGGTTTGGAAGACTTTATATACAGCAGACATTTAGCCTGTTTAGATTGCGGAATAAGTTATCAGGAATTAGCTCCCAACTCTTTTTCTTTTAACTCACCCTATGGGTCATGCCCGGACTGTGAAGGCCTTGGAGAAAAAAAAGAATTAGATGTTAATCTCATTATTCCTGATTGGAATAAATCGATTAATGATGAAGGTTTAGCCCCACTTGGTAAACCAAGATCAATTTGGTTTTTTAATCAACTTGCAGCTGTAGCTGAAAAATATGGTTTTAATTATGATACAAAGCTTAAGGATTTTACTAAAGAACAAAAAGATATATTATTAAATGGTACGAAAGAGAAAATAGCATTTACATATAATTATGGAAATGGAAAGCCCGCTACTTATATGCATAGGTTTTCAGGTATGATTAATTATTTAAAAAATTATTACAATACAACAAGCTCAAATAATATTCGCGAGTGGGTTGAATCCTATATGAATACAATCAAGTGCCCATCATGCGGAGGCGGGAGATTAAGAAAAGAATCTTTAGCAGTTACTTTTCAGAATAAAAATATCAGCGAAGTAACATCATTGTCAATTATGCGAACTCACGAATTTTTCAACAAAGTTAAATTATCGGGCAGAGAGCAAATTATTGCCAAGCCAATACTAAAAGAAATTATTACACGGTTGATCTTTCTGCTTAATGTTGGATTAGATTATATAACACTTGATAGATCTGCAAGAACTTTGTCAGGTGGTGAATCGCAGAGAATAAGACTTGCAACCCAGATTGGCTCACAGCTTGCCGGAGTTTTATACGTTCTGGATGAACCCAGCATTGGACTCCATCAAAGTGACAACATAAAGTTGATCAACTCATTAAAAAATTTAAGAGATCTTGGTAACACTGTAATTGTAGTTGAGCATGATAAAGAAACTATAATAAGTTCTGATTATATGATCGATCTTGGCCCGGCAGCCGGAGTGCATGGTGGGGAAATATGTCTTGCTGGTGATACAAAAGAATTGCTTCAATCAAAGAATGGAGTTGATTCATTAACTCTTTCATATCTAAGAAATAAAAAAGAAATTAAAATCCCTTCTGAAAGAAGAAAAGGAAATGGATTTATTTTGGAGCTTAAAAAGGCAAAGGGTAATAATCTTAAAAGTGTCAATTTAAAAATTCCTTTGGGGACATTCACTTTAATAACCGGTGTAAGCGGTTCAGGGAAATCAACCTTAGTAAATGAAACGCTTGTAAAAATTTTGATGAATAAGATTTATAAATCTAAATCAGTCCCATTGGAATTTGGTTCAATTGAAGGTTTGGAAAATATTGATAAGATAATTGAGATCGATCAATCACCAATTGGAAGAACTCCAAGGTCAAACCCGGCAACATATACAGGACTGTTCACATTCATTAGAGATCTGTATTCACAATTGCCGGAATCCAAAATACGCGGATATAATACCGGACGATTCAGCTTTAATGTATCCGGCGGTAGATGTGAAGAGTGTGGTGGTGATGGATTACGAAAAATTGAAATGAATTTTTTGCCGGATGTTTATGTGCAATGCGAAGTATGTCATGGCAAAAGATACAACAGGGAAACATTGGAAGTTCTATATAAAACTAAGTCAATTTCAGATGTGCTTGAAATGAGAATTGATGAAGCATTAGAATTTTTTACTGATCTGCCGCGAATTAAAAGAAAGCTAAAAGCGATTCATGATGTGGGATTAGGTTATATAACTCTCGGCCAGCAGGCCACAACTTTATCAGGCGGTGAAGCACAAAGGGTTAAGCTTGCAACAGAATTAAGTAAAGTTAGTACGGGAAAAACTCTTTACATTTTAGATGAGCCGACAACCGGCCTTCATTTTGAAGATGTTAATATTCTGTTAAAAGTTCTAAATAAATTAGTGGATAAAGGAAATACGGTTGTAGTTGTTGAACATAATCTGGATGTTATAAAAACCGCTGATTGGATAATTGACCTTGGTCCAGGTGGAGGTGAAAGAGGCGGTGAAATTATTGCAGAAGGTACACCTGAACAAATAATAAAAAATAAAAAAAGCATTACCGGTGAATATTTGAAAAAAGAGTTTGTAAATTCTTAATTCTTATTTTTTATCACGCTTTTATTTTTTATCTTTATCTCATCAACTATCCAATAATTAATTTCGAATTTACTTTTTAGGAATGAAAAAAATTCTTCCAATCATGTTAATTGTTTTAATTTCGCTAAATACTTTTGGCTTCGATTTCATTTTAGGCTATTTGTTTTATCGTTGTAAAAATAATTTTAAAGATCAGGAAGTAAGTGCGCTGACAAAAAATGCAATACATGTTTTTAAATTGAGTCAGCTTGAAAAAAATAAACTTCAAATGTTTGAAGATGAAATTAAATATGATGGACACATGTATGATATAATTAAAAAAGAAAAGAAAAATGATGATACATATATTTACTGTTTCAGTGATTTCAAGGAAGATCATTTGAATGCATTAATAAATGCGAAAAATGATGAACAAAGTAATCCATCAAAAGTGAATTTTATTCAAAAAGATTTAACAAAAAATTATTTAACGCCTCAGAAAATTGAAGGCATTCTAAATCCAGATTTTGCATTTATTTCTAATTTAGAATCCGCTAATTATTCATCTTATGTTTGTGATGTTTTATCCCCGCCCCCAAACTTTTTAATTTAACTCAATAAGATCAGTAACTCATTAGCAATAATTATTCATTGTTTCATTAGTGAATAATAAGGAATTATTTCATAAAGTTTAATTCAAGGTGAAGAATGAAAAAAATCATTTTATTATTTATAGCTATGCTGTTATTAACTGTAACTTCATTATATAGTCAGGGTAAATTAAGCGGATACGTTTCTGAAAAGGTAGATGGTAATAAATTAGAAGGAGTTAATATTTTTATTAACGAGCTTCAAAGGGGAGCGGTTACAAATTTTGAAGGGCACTATTCGTTTAGCAGCTTGCCTTTTGGAAGATATCATATTCAATTCAGTTTTGTTGGATTTAAGCCCCAAATATTTTTGATTGACATCAACAAATCAGAAGTTAATCTAAATGTAGAAATGGTTCCTGCAAATATAAACATCGGTGATGTATTGGTTCTTGGCAATGCAATCAGACCAAAAGAAAAAATTCCATATAAAATTGAGACCATTTCAAAAACTCAGTTGGAAGAAAACGGATTCATTTCTGTAACGAACTCGCTAAGTCTTTTACCTGGAATTTCTGAGTTATCAAACGGAGCCGGAATTTCGAAACCGGTGATAAGAGGCTTATTTGGTTACCGGATTGCTCCTGTGATTAACGGAATCAGAATCGATAACCAGCAATGGCAGGACGAACATGATTTCGGATTGAATGATGTTGGCGCGGCAAGAATTGAAATTATTGAAGGCCCGGCTTCATTGTTATATGGTTCGCAAGCGCTTGGTGGAGTTATTAAAATTGATAATGAAAAAAATGCACCAATGAATCGAGTGCTTGGAAATTATAGTTTGAAAATCTTTTCAAATACGTTAGGCGCAGTTTCTGAAATAGGAATAAAAGGAACTAAAGAAAAACTAAGCTGGCAGTTCCATATAAATGGCCAAAGTCAGGCTGATTATTTAGCAGGTGGAGGGGATAAAATTCCCAATACAAGATTTGCAAGTTTAGGTGCTGCTGGATCCTTAAGCTACAATTCTTCATGGGGAATTTCTTCGTTAAATTATAATTTCCTTCATCAAATAAACGGAATTGTTGAGGCTGCGGATTTATATAATCTTAAAGATTTAAATGAAGATCATTTTGAAAGAGAATTCGAAGGGCCACATCATATAGTGGATTATCATATTGCTGCTTTGAGAAACACTATTCTGCTGGGAAGTTCAATGTTAAAGATCAATTTAGGATTTCAAAACAATCATCGGGTTGAAGATGAAGGCACTGAAAAAATGCCGGTAGTGACTGGAATGGATGACGAACTTGATATTATTCTTAATACATTTTCTGTGGATGCCCAATGGATTAAAACTTTTACCGAAAACACGGAATTAACAATTGGAACTCAAGGTTATTTCCAAAGCAATGAAAACGACGGTACGAGAATATTAATTCCTAATGCCGATACAAAAGAAATCTCCATCTTTTCTTATTTAAAACAGACTATAGGTAAAGTAGATATAGATGCCGGAGTACGTTTTGATTCAAAAAATATTGATACGAAAGAGATGGGGATAAAAGATTCTGTAAATTATTTTATGCCCGTTAATGAAGATTATCAAACATTCAACGGAGCAATTGGTGCAGCGTTTAATGCGAATGAAAATCTAACATTTAAATTAAATGTTGCTTCCGGTTATAGGGCTCCAAATCTTGCAGAACTAACTTCAAATGGAGTGCATGAAGGAACAACAAGGTATGAAATTGGAGACGCTTCATTAAAAAGTGAACGAAGCATTCAAACTGATTTTGGAATTAATTTTCAAAATAGAGAAGTGAATTTAAATTTAAGTTTGTTCTACAATGCGGTTAACAATTTCATATTTTTGCAGCCAACAAGTTCTTACATAGATATAAACCGTGTTTATAAATTCATACAAGTGAATGCAAACTTAAAGGGCGGGGAACTAAGCGCTGACTGGAATGTCCTTGATTGGCTAAATGTTAGCAGTTCATATTCTACAGTGATTGGTAAAAAGAGTGATGATTCGTATTTGCCGTTTATGCCGGCTGATAAAATAATTACTAAAGTAAAAGCTCATTGGGATGAATTGTCCTCATTAAAGAATTTTTATTTTATGATAATGCTTCGCAGCTATTTAAAACAAGACAAGGTCGCCAGTGAAGAAATAACTACTCCGGCTTATGGACTTGTAGATGCTGGTGTCGGTTCTACAATAAATCTATTTGATTTAGATTTTAATGTAGCTTTGAATGTTACAAACTTGCTTGATAAAAAATATTATGATCATTTAAGCTTATTAAAATCATTGGGCGTTTTGAATATGGGAAGGAATATCTCTATGGCTCTTACTGTTCCGTTTTCTCTATAATAAAATTTAATAACTTTATAGCTGACTCTGAAAAATGAGTCAGCTATGATTTTTATTTAATTAAATGTGGATCAGCTGAAAGCCTCAGATTTTCATTTTTCGAATTTAATATTTTCATATCATCTTCGGAAATTTCAAAATCAAATATTTTAGAGTTCTCAATTATCCTTTCTTTATTACTCGATTTCGGAATAACAATTGCATCATGCTGCAAATTCCAACGAAGTAAAATTTGTGCAGGAGTTTTCCCATATTTTTCTGAGATGTTTTGAATATCTTCATCATCAAATTTTTGCATACGAGCTATAGGGGTATATGCTTCAATTCTAATATCTTTTTCTTTGCAAAAATCCGCTATATCTTTTTGATAAACAAAAGGATTAAATTCAATTTGATTAATTGCCGGAGGAGCTTCACAATTATCCAGCAATTCCTGAAGATGTTTCACTGTGAAATTACTGACACCAATAGATTTGATTAATCCTTTTTGTTGTAAATATTCAAATGCTTCCCAGGTTTCAATTCGTTTCCCATTTGAAGGCCAATGAATTAAATAGAGATCAACATAATCCATTTGCAATTTTGACAAAGACTTTTCAAGTCCTTTAATTGCTTCTTTATAACCATGATCGTCATTGTCTAATTTTGTAGTAATAAAAATCTCATCACGGGGAATGGAATTATTTTTTATTGCAGCACCGATTTCTTCTTCATTATAATAAGATTTTGCTGTGTCAATATGTCGGTAACCAGTTTCGAAGGCATATCCGATTGCTTTATTTACATCTTCTCCTCTAATATCGTAAGTACCCAATCCTAATAAAGGAATTTCGTTTCCATCATTGAGTTTTATTTTATTCATGCTGTCCTCTTTTTCTTTAGTCTAAAATAATAAATGTAATATGATTCTTAAATGATTTCTCTCAAAAACATTTAAGAAATTTATTAGTTATACATTTATTTCCGATGAAGAATTTATTCTTTGTCTCTATAATAAGTTAAATAATTTATTATTTTAACTTACGTTCAGATAGAATTTAATATTTAATTATTTTCCTATAGAGGGTCGAAATGATAAAACTATTATTTTTATTAATTGCATTTCTATTGTTTGCTCAAGTTAATTTATTTTCTCAAACTTTCAATCAAGATGGCCCTTTGGCACATACTTTCTCGATCGTTGCATATGATTCTGCAACAGGAGATATGGGAGTTGCAGTTCAGTCACATTGGTTTTCTGTTGGAACAATTGTAACCTGGGGTGAGGCAGGTGTCGGAGTTATTGCAACACAATCATTTGTTAATCCGGCTTTCGGCCCAGATGGATTGAAACTTTTAAAGGATGGATTGTCTCCGAAAGAAGTTGTTGATAAATTAATTTCTGAAGATGATGGCAGAGATTTTCGCCAGCTTGCTGTTCTTGATTCCAAAGGAAGGGTTGCTGCTTATACAGGAAAGAAGTGCATTGAGTCAGCTGGCGATGTTCAGGGAAAAGATTTTTCTGCTCAAGCAAATATGATGTTGAATGCAAATGTTTGGCCGGCAATGGCAGAATCCTTTAATACATCAAAAGGTACTTTGGCAGAAAGATTAGTTGCGGCTTTGGAAGCAGCCCAAAAAGCCGGCGGTGATATTAGAGGTAAACAATCTGCAGCATTATTAGTTGTTTCAGGAAAATCAACCGGGAAAGTCTGGAAAGATAGAAAGGTTGATTTGAGAGTGGAAGACAGCAGCGAGCCGATTAAAGAAATAAAAAGATTATTAAAAGTTCATCAAGCTTATGAGCATATGAACAATGGTGATTTAGCAGTTGAAAAAAATAATATGAAACTTGCAATGGAAGAATATTCTACTGCTGAAAAAATGTTTCCGGATAATCTTGAAATGAAATATTGGAAAGCTGTAACGCTGGCTAATAATGGTGAATTAGAGAAATCATTGCCAATTTTTAAAGAAGTTTTTAGTAAAGATAAAAATTGGAAAACTTTAACAAAGCGAATTGTTAAAAATGGTTTACTTACTGTAGATGAAAAATCATTGAATAGAATATTATCAATTAGATAAATCAGATATTTGCAAATGCTATCATAAAAAACCTATGCCGTTCATTAAAAAATCTTCTCAGTAAGAATTTGTTTTTGTAATAAAAACGTAACATTCCAAAATAAAATAAAAATACTGGAAACTATTTCTTGACAAAATAGTTTCCGTATATTATATTGGAAACGAAATAAACGAAAATAGTTTACTTAAGGGACTTCATGAATTCGGAACAAATTAAAATAATAGACTTTTGTAAAGATTATTTTCTTGAAAATGGTTTTTATAAAACAACCATGGACGAAATAGCTGCTCACTTGAGAATGAGCAAGAAAACCATATATAAATATTATTCAACAAAGGAAGACTTAGTTAGGGAAACGATAATCAAGTTTTTAGAATTCCATAAAGAAAATATCGGGCAAATCATTAATGAAAACTCAAATGCAGTCACCAAACTGAATGAGTTATTCAACTATGTAGGTAAAATGATTGCTAAGATAAATGAAAAATTCATTAGAGACATTCAAACACAAATGCCGGATTTATGGAAAGATATTGATGCATTCAGAACGAAAATGATGACAATAAATATTGGGAAAATAATAGAACAGGGTAAAAAAGAAGGAGTATTTATTGATAAGACTTCAGCGATAATAACCGGCGTTTTTATTTCTGCTGTGCGCGGAGTTATTAACCCTGAATTTATAATGGCAAATAAGTTTTCAATTAAAATGGCTTTAGAAGAAACTATAGAAATTATAATTAATGGTATAACAACTGAAACAGGTAAAAAAGCTTTTCAATTACTTAAATCGGAGCAATCAAATGAGAATAATTAAATATCTGCCTGTATTAATTTTATTAATTATTTATGGCTGCGGAAACGGAAATAATAAAAATAAAATTGAAGCATCCGGAAATATCGAAGCAACAAATGTAATAGTCAGTTCGCAGGTAACGGGCAAAGTGCTTTCACTTCTTAAAGATGAAGGGGATCTTGTGAATGCTGGCGACACTGTTTTAATAATTGACCACGAAAATTCTGAATATCAGTTTGACCAAGCAACAGCAGTTGAACAAGCGGCACAGGCACAACTTACATTACTTAGAAACGGTGCGAGAGAAGAGGATATTAAGCAGGCTCAAGAAGGTGTAAAACAGGCCCAAGTCAACTACGATATGGCAAAGAAAGATAAAGAAAGATTTGATGCTTTATACGAATCAAAAACAATTACCGGTAAACAATATGATGATGCAAATTCAAGGTTTGAACTTGCTCAAGCTCAACTAACTTCAGCAAATGCAAATTTAGAGAAGCTGAAAGATTTTGCGCGCCCGGAAGATATAAAACAAGCTGAAGCAAATGTAAATAGGCAAAAAGCAGCAGTTAATTTATTGAAAAAGCAAATTCGCGATTCTTATGTGCAGTCACCTTTAAATGGGATAATAGTAAAAAAATATTTTGAGCCTGGCGAAACTGTAACAATGCTCTCATCTCTTTTTAAAGTATCGGATTTGAAAACAGTTAAGCTGGTGATTTATGTTTCGGAAGATGAATTGGGAAAAGTGAAATTAGGTCAGACTGCTGAAGTTAGTTCGGATACATATCCAAATAAAAAATATAAAGGCAAGGTTGTTTATATCTCACCTGAAGCAGAATTTACTCCCAAAAATATTCAGACCAAGGATGAAAGAACAAAATTAGTTTTTGCAGTAAAGCTTGAAGTAAATAATCCAAACCTTGAATTGAAAGCTGGTATGCCGGCTGATGCGGTAATCAATATAAAATAATGTAATTAGAACACTGATCATTATGATTTGCTAAGATGATAATTAAATCATAACCATCATAAAATCTGTGCACCATTAAAACGGTTGGATATGGAAGAAATAATAAAAATAGAAAACTTAAAAAAATCTTACGGTGACGTTGAAGCTGTCCGTGGAATTTCGATGGAAATTTATAAAGGTGAAATGTTCGGTCTTGTAGGCCCTGATGGTGCAGGCAAGACTACAACAATTAGGGTATTGTGCGGATTATTAAATCCAACTTCAGGGTCGGCTTACGAGTTTGATAAAAATATTATTAAGCATCGAAAAGAAATTCAAAATCAGATTGGATATCTGTCACAGAAATTCAGTTTATACGGTGATTTAACAGTTGATGAGAATATTCAATTCTTCGCAGAAATTCATGGCGTAAAAGATTATGAACAAAGGCGAAATGAATTATTGGAATTCACGCGACTTACTCCATTTAGAACCAGGTTGGCTGATAATCTTTCCGGCGGCATGAAACAAAAACTTGCACTTGCCTGCAGCTTAATTCATCGTCCTAAAATTTTATATCTCGATGAACCTACAACTGGTGTTGATCCAGTTTCACGAAGAGATTTTTGGAAAATCCTTTCCAGCCTTTTGAAGGAAGAGATAACAATTTTTATGACAACTCCATATTTAGATGAAGCTGAAAGATGCAACAGGGTTGCGCTGATGCACAATGGCAAGATTATTAGTCTGGATACTCCTAAAAAAATAAAAGCATCTATACAAAAAGAAGTAATAGAAATTGTTTGCAGTCCTGTGAGATCAGCTTACAAATTAATCAAAGAAAAAACTGATTATGAAATTCAGATGTTTGGAGATAGAGTTGATGTTATGGTAAGCAGCAATGAAAATGATTACCCAAAATTGGAAAGTTTATTAAAGGAAAATAAAATTGAGATTACAAGTCATAGAGTGATATCAGCTTCCTTAGAAAACGTATTTATACATCTCGTTACGGATAATGATTAGTTATCAAATGTTTAATAGAAAAATAATTTAGGTTTAACATGAAAAGAATATTTATAATAACAATACTATTTGCAGTATCAGCCATAGCGCAAAACAAAGTATTAACACTTGACGATTGTGTTAGACTTGGAATGGAAAACAGTAATGAATTAAAAATTTCTAAAGCTAAAGTTGAAAGCTCGGATGCAAAAATGACTGAAGCAAATTCATATTTGCTGCCCCAATTAAAATTTCAAGCTTCTTACATGAGGTTAAGTAATATACCTCCAACCGAGATATCATTGGACTTTCTTCCGCATCCTGTCCAAATATCTCCCACTATTTTAAATAATTATAATTTAAAACTATCGTTACAACAGCCTTTATTTACTGGGTTTAAGCTTTGGTCAGTTAAAAGTATTGCTAAGAATAATTATCAAGCCAGTAATTATGAATATGATAAAGATTTGAATGAAGCTGCATTCAAAATTCAAAATGTTTTCTGGAATTATTATAAAGCAGAACAGATTAAAAAACTTATCAATGAAAATTTAAAGCTAACTCATAAGCATCTTGAAGACACAAAAAATTTTATGGAGAGGAACCTCGCTACAAGAAATGATCTTTTAAAGCTTCAAGTTCAATATTCAAATACTGAGCTGCAACTAATTGAAGCTGAAAATAATGTTGATATTGCCAGATCAAATTTAAACAAGCAATTAAATTTACCTCTTGAAGCAGGAACAGAAATTGAATCCGGAAAGATCGATACATCTTTCAATGACCTTAATCTTAAAGATTTGATCAATGAAGCTCATGCTAACCGTAATGATTTAAAATCCCTTGAATATAGATTAGAAGCGAGTGATAAAGGAATCACTGCTGCAAATGCAGGCTGGTATCCTTCAATATATCTTGTAGGAGATTATTATTACAGCAAACCTAATCAAAGAATATTTCCAGCGCAGGATAAATTCAAAGATACCTGGGACGTCGGTGTTTCTCTTCAATGGGATATTTGGAATTGGGGATTTACTTCATCGCAGTCAACACAAGCTGAACAGCAAAAAGTTCAAGTTGAAGCTTCATTATCTCAATTGAAAGATGCTGTTGAACTGGAGGTTTATCAATCATTCTTAACTTATAAAAGAGCGCAGGATAAAATAAGAGTCAGCAGATTAACTGTAGATCAGGCAAATGAGACTTGATTGATGCAGAAGTATCGCTGCTTCAAGCTAAAACCAGTTTAACTACATCTTTGGTCGATTATCAAATTGCAAAAGTAAAATTAAATAAATCAGTCGGTCAAAAAATTTATTGAAATAGGATTTGGGAATTTAATGTATAGTATAGAAGTAAATAATTTAACAAAAAAATTCGGCAGCTTTAC
>CAZRMA010000067.1:0-12479 GCA_964600655.1 uncultured Ignavibacteriaceae bacterium | reverse complement strand
CTTGAATACGTGTATTCATTTCCATGAAATAAAAATTTTTATGCTTATCAAACAAAAATTCAATTGTTCCGGCACCTTCATAATTTACAGCTTTCGCCCCGAGTATAGCGGTTTCTCCCATTTTATTTCTAATTTCTTCAGTAACTACAGGAGAAGGAGATTCTTCTATCAATTTTTGATGCCGCCGTTGAACAGAACAATCTCGCTCACCATAATGATATGCATTCCCAAAAGAATCACCTAAAACCTGTATTTCAATATGGCGCGGGTTTTCCAAATATTTTTCAACATAAACTTCAGGGTTTCCAAAAGCAGATTCAGCCTCGTTTCCGGCAGTCTGGAAAGCTTTTTCGAAATCTTTTTCTTCCCAAACTATGCGCATTCCTTTACCTCCGCCGCCGGCAGAAGCTTTTATAATAACCGGGAATCCAATTTCCTTTGAGACTTTTATTCCTTCATCTTTATCTTTAATAACGCCGTCACTGCCGGGAATTACAGGCACACCATTCTTCTTCATAGTCTCTTTTGCCAAAGATTTATTACCCATCGCATTTATCATTTCCGGAGATGGGCCAATAAATTTGATGTTGTGCTCGGCACATATTTCAGAGAAGTTCGCATTTTCAGCAAGGAAACCGTAACCAGGGTGAATAGCATCAGCGCCTGTAATCTGTGCTGCTGAAATGATTAATGGAATCTTTAAATAACTTTCTTTACTGGGGGCAGGGCCAATGCAAACAGCTTCATCAGCAAACGTAACATGAAGTGAATCTCTATCGGCTTCTGAATAGATGGCGACAGTTTTAATTCCAAGCTCTTTGCAGGTTCTTATAATTCTAAGAGCAATTTCGCCTCTATTAGCAATTAAAATTTTATTAAACAATTTTCTCTCAATTTTTTTAGAAGCAACTAACTCAATTCAATTAAAAAAAGAGGCTGATTGTACTCGACAGGTTTTCCATTTTCAACAAGGATTTTAACAACTTTACCGCTGACATCGCTTTCAATTTCATTCATTAATTTCATAGCTTCAACAATACAAAGAACAGACCCTGACGAAATTGTATCGCCTATTTGAATATAGGGATCTGCATCCGGTGCAGGCGCTCTATAAAATGTTCCAACTATTGGGGAATGAATTTCGTGAAGGTTTTCTTTTTTGCTCTCTTTTTCAGCAACCTCCTCGCCGGAATTTTCCGAAACATTTGTGTTTGACTGCGGAAAAGAGGGCGCAACTAATTGGGGGCTACTTACTATCTGAGCGCTTCTAATTTTTTTCGCAATCTTAATTCTAACACCTTCTTCTTCAATTTCAAGATCGGTGATCTCGGTGGAATCAACAATTTTGACAAGCTTTTTAATAAGATTTAAATCCATTTTACCACCTTATATTTAAGATTTTACTCTCTCTACATAAGCCCCTATTCTTGTGTCCACTTTTAATACATCTGTTTCATTTACAAATAATGGAACGTTTATGGTAGCTCCCGTTTCAAGTTTTGCAGGTTTATTTGCACCAGTAGCAGTGTCACCTCTAAATCCAGGCTCAGTCTCCACTACTTTTAAATTTACAAATATTGGGATTTCAACATTTATAATATCATTACCGTTGAATAATAATTCTACTTCCTCACTCTCTTTAAGGAAATTAACACCATTTCCGAAATATTCAACCGGAACATTTATTTGTTCATAATTGTCATTATCCATACAAACTAAAAAATCACTATCTCGATATAAATATTGATATTTTTTTCTTTCAACGCGGACAATCTCAATACCTTCGCCCGATCTGAAAGTGTTATCTAATACTTTTCCGGTTTTTAAATTTTTAAGAGTGGTTCTAACAAAAGCTCCGCCTTTGCCAGGTTTTACATGCTGGAATTCGGTAATTGTATAAAGATCATTTTTATATTTTATTATTAATCCGTTTCTGAAATCTGAAGTGTCGGCCATAAATCCTTGGGAATGTTAGTTAATAAATAGAAGGAAAAAATAGATATATAAGCCCTGAAAGTCAAGAAATTGGAATTGCTGAATTTTGATTATTTTTTTGTTATTTCGAGGTGATTTTTACCAATTATAGGCAAAAAAGGCTGCGAAATTGAAAATAACGCAGCCCAAATTATTGTTTAATTTAATTAAAATTCTATACCCACGGAAAAGTACTGAACATCAGACAATCGGTGAAAATTTTCATACGCATAATCAACTTTTAACTTTATAAGATCTACAATTCTGTAATTTAATCCGAAGCCTAATGATAAACCTTTTTCAGTATCTTTTTCAAATAAAGAATTATAACCAGCACGCAAAAAAATTATTTCATTCCATGCATACTCAAAACCTGAATTAATATACTCTGTGTGGTCGTTTGGGTGAATTGCATCTGCATCAATTGTAAGTCGATTAGATGGAGATTTTATAACATCTGCAGCTAAGCCTATTCTGAATAATAGAGGTAATTCATATGAATCGAGTTGAATATCAGTATTAATTAAATTAGGTGAACTTCCAGAACCAACCGGCAAAACCGATAAAATATCTCTTCCTGCAAGTTTCATTTTTGTACCGAAATTAGATATGCTTGCTGCAATTCTAAGTTCTTTACTAAACAATGGCAGTTTATACATAGTTCCCACATCTAACGCAAACCCGGAAGAACTCATATGCCAAAGGTTTTCATTTAAATATTTGATGTTAAATCCTATGGAGAACTGATAAGTTAAACTTCTCGCATAACTGATACCGACTGCAAGAGTATTATAAGTAAATAGTTCACCTGTCCCTTCCGGTTTCTCTATTGTTCTAACAAGCATATCATTTGTAGATAACACTGAAACAAAAGCACCGAGAGTACCAAAACCTTCAACATTAGTAGCTAAGGCAGCAAAGTCATACTTTATATCTGCAATCCAATTAACATGATTAAAGAACGCTTCATTAGAATTTATGGCTGTGAGTCCGCTGGGGTTCCAATATATTGACGAAATATCGTCCGCAGTGGCCGTAAATGCGCTGCCCATTCCGATTGCTCTGGGTCCTACTCCTATTTTAAGAAATTGAGAAGCAGTTGTACCCGTTTTCAAACTTTGGGCATACATTCCGTATGAAAATAAAGTTATTGCTATGTAAACTGTGATGTATTTTAAAATTTTCATTTATTAACTCCTGCCATTTCTTTACTTAATAAGAGCAAATTTTATTATTTTCTGACCAATATCTGGAGCGTCTATATGTGCGATGTAAAGACCGTAGGATACACTAAATCCATCTGTGTTCAATAAATTCCAGTACTCTCTAGCATTAGAAACACCTGCATCATGTTCTAGCACTTTAACCGGATCTCCTGATAATGTGTAAATCCTAATTGTACATTTGGGTGGAAGATTTTCAAAATAAATTCTGCGTTCGCCGCGTGTTTGATCTGACAGTCTGTTCTGTGGCTCTAAAGCATTAAATGCGACATAAGGATTTGGAACAACGTATATATCATCCAGGCTAGAAGAAGCAACAGAATTATTTACCAATCCTTTATTAGTTTTTAAATTAAATTTATCTTGTACTGTAAATGGCCTTTTAGTGCTTATGAAGAGTATATCACCATTTCCGGGATAAATTGTATCCGCAACTGTGTTAGCAACCGGAAAAGATATTCTAAGTCCCCAGGTCAGTAAATCGTTGCTCTGTGTACTTCCGGGTTTATAGAACACAATTTCTTCATTAGGCGACCATGCAGAATCTCTAGTTGTGTTGTTTTCATTTAGATAGGTTTGGATTCTACTTGGAACGCCTGTTGTAACATCCTGCACAGAATATTTTACCGGAATTTTTATAATAGGTTTGCCGGATGGCTTAATAAAAGCCGAATCGATGTAATTTGATGAAAAGGTTACTTCATAATCAGCTGGATAAACAGTTTTTGAACTTGAAGTTCCAACAGAAGACAAAGCAACATTAAACGGCATATTAGAATTTCCTTTAAGCCATTTTGATTTGTCAGGATCAAATTCAATTTTAGTTTGATCAGTAACTTTTAATAAAATCCCATCAAACACCGGATTTTTATCTTCATTATTTAAATAAGTGCTTTGAGAAATTGGCAAGTATTTAAAAGATAGCGTATAAGTTTGGTCAGAATTATCAGATATACTGCTGCCGACTGATCTTCGAATTTTTCCATTCTGCAGATCGATAATATAATTTGAAGTATCCAGAGAATTGGCTCTTGCAACAATTGCTCCGCTAGCATCTTTTAATTGCAACGATTCATCATCTAAAATATTCTTAAAACCAATGTCAGCAAATTTATTCGCAAAGAAATTAATATTTCTTGTATACTCTCTACCATCAACAACAGAATAATTTTTTTGAGCAACCTTACTTCCACTTACTATCATTGAATCACTAAAAAATAATTCGTATTCATTATTATCAACCATCAAATCGTTTAATACTGAAAAATCAACAACTCCATTTCCAATCCCATCCTCTTGAACTAAATTTGAATTATCAATTACCGGAGGGATATAGCCACTTGCCCTTGGCCCCGGAATAACCGCAGCAGTATTTTTATCCAAAATCACTTTTGATGTAATTGGGTCAACTGTAATTTTCTTTGTGGTTTCGGTGGGAGCAAAATTTAAGGAATCCCCGTGATCGTATGCAACCAAAGCGTAATAGTATGTTTGTCCATTTATTACATTATTGGAATCAACAAATGAATGAACCAGTCCTGTATTATCACCCAAATAATAATGGATTCCTCTGCCCTGGTATGCAACCGGATGATATCCTTTCCAATCATTTACCAAATCCCATTTACATTCAGCACCAGAATAAGTTTTAAGTGGTTCTAACAAAAATGGAGTTGCTTTACCATCAGAGATTGTTTGAATATCGGAAAAAGTTGGATCAGTACTTCTGTAAATTACATATCCTTCAAAATCCTTGCCTGTGATTGGATCAATACTGTTTTCAGCCAGATCATCCCAATAAAGTGTTACATTTTTATCTCCAGGCACAGCAGTTAATGTTGGCAGTTCAGGCGGTTTAGAAAAATTATAATTTCTGTTGTAAATATCCTGTACGGTTGAAGCTGTTGTAAGCATATCATCAATATCATCTGCCATAATGAGAGCCATTGAGATTCTTTTTGATTCACCTCTTTTAAGTGAGATATAACCCGAACCAAATACAAATGTTATATCTGCACCTTCAGGCAAAACTTCATCAAAATTTCCAGGTATAGATTTTTCCCACATTAGTGAATCGTTACTCACATAATAACCCTCTCTTGGGTTTTGCGGGTTTCCAGTTTTTGTTCCCCATGGCCATGTACTGAAACTCGTTAAACCAATCTGGTCTGCTTCATCCAGGTCAGTATATTCAAAATTTGGTTCACCGGGATGCAAAGGATCAAGAGCACCATTAGCAAGCAGCTTACCAGCAGTGGGAACGCCATCGCCTTCTCCTTCATCTCCTGTGCTGGCAATACCATCAACTCCAACATCATCAGTTTCCGGATTCCAATCGTGGTCATCATCTATTCCATTAGACTGACTTTCATCAATCATACCGTCGCCATCATTATCTAATCCATCATCTGCGTTACCGGGACTTTCTAAAAATTTGCATGCAAGAATCCCGTCAGTTTTTCCATTTTCCCCTATGCTGTTTCCATCGTCTTTAAATGCAACCATACTTCTTGCATATAAAGGAATATCATCTACATTATGATTAGGAATGGAATAAGGAGGGAAGAATATACCAATGTCATCAGCGTTATCTTTTTGTCCACCAACATCGGGGTCACCATAAACACCGAAAAAAACGCTATCTAAATCTTTATCACTTACATTAGTAATTGTATAAACAAAGAAGACTACGTTTTCAACCAAAGCATTACTCCATTGTAAGGCTCGTCCATCTACCTGAACTCCTATACCCATTTTCTTTAAATCATCATTATAAGGATAATAAGGAAATTCCCGGTTGTCTCTATCATCCATTGCCCAAAATACTTCCAGATCCGCATTGTTTGCATCCTGCTTCAAATAACCAGGCCAAACATATTTCCCTAAACCTGAATTATACCATGTGCGAGGCCAGCTATCTGGTTTTCCATCCTGATCTGTGTCGAAGTCAGGATTATGTGCCATATTTTCCTGGCTTGGGTCTGCATATCCCGCTAAAGGCTGAAATTGCCATAAAGTGTCTTCAGTAGGGTTTATTTCAATAAAATCATCATTCGGCCTTGCTGAGTGTGGATAGTCATCAAGTGCATCAGAAATTATGTGGAGATTTTTGTTAGCATTCCTTGAATCTGGAACTGAAGCACCAACTATAGGCACAAATTGAAAAACGTTGGGCAGCCCTTTCCAAACAACATCACCTAATATTCTGTTTGGTTCCAACGAATATCCGCCGCCGATACCGCCAAAATTTGTTACATAAACTAAAATTTTGTTTCCGTTCATATAATAATTTTTTCTATCTTGCATGCCAGCAGTTTTTAATAGGCTGCTAAATTTGCCGTCTTTTTTTGGTAGCGATTTGTCTATAAGGCCTTTAAGTTTAGAATGATTATTCGCCATTCTATTAATATAATCTTTAACTGCCTGATGCTCTGCTGCCGTTTTGGAATCAAGTTTTTGAGCGATCCCAAAACTGTTAAGCAAAACAAAAAAAGCTATCAGTAATTTATTTGAATATTTAATTTTCATTAAGAATCTCCATTTTTTACTTTCAAAACTCCAAGGTTAAACCAAATCTTACTTCTCTTGGGGGCAAGTAATAATTAGGCCTTACAAAATATTCGCTGGAGGGTTTAATTAATGGATTTAGGCTTGCATAGTAATCCGCAGCCTGTGTTGTTCCCAATTCACTTTCCAATGTATAATTTGCTCTGCCTGTATCATCAAATATGTTGTTCTCATTTAACGCATCAAAAAGATTAAACACTTTTAAAAAGAATGTAAAATTAAAATCTGCCAGATTAATTGTTTTATCAACAAGCAGATCAACAGTTGTCTGGGCTGGCCTTCGAGCGCTGTTGGTTTTTAAATATATCTGTTCAAAAAGTAGCCTTGGAGTATATGGTAACCCTGAACCAATTCTACCGACAAAAGTTAAATTCCAGGATTCACCTCCAAAATTTATGGTAGCATTTAAAGTATGCGGTTGATCCCAATCTAAATAATATGGAATTTTTTCACTTTGCCTTCCCGAAGCAAGGTCTAAAAATGCAGCAGAGGATCTTGTATCGCTTCCTTCTGTTGTTTGAAAAGTATAATCAAGTGTTGCCCCAAAAAGTTCACCGGGGTTTCTTCTTTTAGTTAATGAAAATGTAATACCCTTTATATTTGCATAATCCTTATTTACATACATGAAGTAAGCTTTACTGGCGCTAGACTGTATTTTTTGAAGAGCAAGTAAATCTCTTACGTCTTTTACATAACCTGTTACATCAAATGAAAGGTTGTCTAGCAATTGCTGCTGCAAACCAATTTCGTAAGTAATAGTTTTTTCAGGATTTAAATTAGCATTGCCAAAAGTCGGTGTGCCTGATACAGGGTATTTGAAATCAGGATTAGAAAACAAGTAAGTAAAGGGTGGAATCTGAAAGAAATGCCCGTAAGAAAAATGAATTACTCCTCTATCTGTAATAGGGAATGAAATTCCTACTCTTGGGCTCGCTTGATATTTAGCAGGAGCTTTTTCCAACAATATTGATTTATCTACTGATGTTGGAATTGTCTGATCATATGGAGAAGGATATTTTGTACTGGTAGAATATTTTGAATCTGAATCAAAATAATCCAACCTTAATCCGACATTTATAATGAAGCTTTCAAACTCCATTTTATCCTGAAGATAGCCTGATATTTCAGTTGGCCGTTTTACATAACTATCATGCAATGTGTTATCAACGGAAGGAATATAAGACAATTGACCATCCTTCAGAACCTGGAAACTTTCATAGTTTAGAACATAGTGTTTATATTCGGCCCCAAATTTAACTTCATGGTTCGAAGTTACCTGGCTGGTTAGGTCAAGCTTTCCATCAAATGTATTTGTTTTCTGATAAAACTGCTGATTTAATGTTCCGCCCGAAGGGAATGTATTATTGGCAGCATATTGTAAACTACTTGCATACCGTGAATCCGGATGCAGCCCGGATAAATTCATGCCAGCAGAAAAATCAACGGAATTTCCAGATGCATCTAATAAGGGATAAAGATACCTTTTAAAATCATTAATAGTGTACGATCCTTTAAGAGAATAAAAAGTGGAGTTGTTTAATACATGTCTTAATTCAAGCGAATTAAACAAACCGGAATTATAACGATGGTAATTTGCATCGGGAATATATTTGAGATCGTGATTATAGATTTGGTATTTGGAATCCGAAATCAAAAAGTCATAATTTATTTTAACTGTTGAGAGCGGTTTAATGGTAATTTTTGCATTACCGTTCCAGTCTTTACTTGGATTCATTGAAACAATTTTACCATCTCCAGTGGATATCACGCTAATACTATCGGCGCTTTGATAATCAATGCGGTCGCTTGGATTCTGCTGTCTTATACCATATAAATACCCCTTATCATCATTCAATCTGCCGGAGAAGAAAAAAGTAACAATATTATTAACCAGTGGAACAGGGCCGCCCAATGTAAATTCAGCTACATAGTTATTTACAGGATCTATTTTATCGATATTGAAAAAAATATCTTTGTGCGAGCTAAAATAATCGCCGGTATAAAATGAAAAACTGCCGGTATAATTTTTTGTTCCTTCCTTGGTAATAGAATTGACAACTCCACTTAGTGCATTTCCATATTCGGCATTGAATGTTCCGCTGACAACAGACAGCTCTTGAATTGCGTTGGTTGCAATCTCAACCGATTTAGAGTTATCATAAGGATTTACAATCGAAATACCATTTACATTGTAAGATATCTCATTGGAGCGGCCGCCTTTAATATGAATTTCACCACCAGCGCCTTTTATAATACCAGCTTGCAAGGTTAGCAGCTGGGTTACATTTTCCACAGGCAGCGTGGAAATTTGACCCGCGTCCAAAGTTACCTGTGATGATGTTAAATCTTTTCTAACCATTGGTTTTGCGGCTTGAACAATAATAGTTTCAAGGCCGACTGCCTCAGTGGATAACTTCACGTCAATCTGAGTAGTAAAATCACTTGAAACCGTAATGTTTGCAACTACCTTCTTTTGGTAACCTACACCTGAAAAAATTAAGTTGTAATTTCCGGGTTCGACATTATTAATTACATAAGTACCTTCAAGGCCTGTAGCCGCTCCCTGAGTTGTACCTTCTATTAAAATGTTGATTCCTAACAATGGCTCATTTAATTGAGCATCAGTAACTTTTCCGGATATTTTTCCTGTTACACCTGCAAAAACATTTATGGATAAAATTATTGTTAACAGAAAGACAATAATAAAATTTAAACTTCTGTTCATTGTAACCTCGATGAATCAATAGAATATAAAAGAATTAGATAATAGTGCGGTGTTAAATAGGATTAGTTTGTTCATTGTTTAAATGTCGTAAAAAAAAATCTTTACCTGGTCTCCCAATTTTTAATAAATAAATACGAATCTCGTTCTAAATACAGAACGAGACTCGCATTCAAATAAAACTACTTAAGTAGTATCATTTTCTTTGATGCTACAAAATTTCCAGTTTTTAGTCGATAAATATAAGTTCCGCTGGCGAGACTCGAAGCACTAAAATTAACATTGTATGAACCAGCTTTCATTATATCATTATCAATTAAGGTCATAACTTCACGTCCTAAAATATCATAAACCTTAAGTTGAACGACCATTTCTTTAGATATTCCAAATTTAATCGTTGTGGTAGGGTTAAATGGATTTGGATAATTTTGATCCAAATAAAATTGATTTGGAATTCCCGGCTCAGCAACCTCTACACTTACTGGTGTATGTGCTAATTCAACTATTGCAACATCAGCAGTAGTATCGTTTGCAACACCTCTAGTATAACCTTGTGTATAGACTACCTCGTCCGAAGGGTCTCCATCAATATTACCGATTGCAACAACATCCAATTGACCACCTGTTCCTCCGGGTGCAGGAACTAATAATGAATCAATAATTGATGACTCATAATTTGCAGGATCAGAAATATCTCCACCTTGAAATTCAACTCTAAGTATAGCATTATTTGGAACACTAGCGGGGCTACCTCTTGTACCAAATACAAAATCTGGTTTTCCATCATTATCCAGGTCACCCACTGCAGCACCATTTAATGTCAATATATTAATTAAAGTATCTGAAACATCATAAGTTTGAAGTGTATCCGCAACTTGTTTCAACACGAAAACTTTTGTGGGGCTATCCCATCCTCCTAAAATAATTTCATCTTTTCCATCATTATCCAAATCAGCAGTTACTGAACCTTTAAATGAACCATATCCATCACCAACATTTGTTTGAACCGGTAAATCTACCCATGAAAATCCATCATATTTAACAGGGTAAATAGACCCGTCACTATTAAACAAATAAATGGTACTATCGATAATTGCTAAATCATATTTATTACCAGTACCAGTAAAGTTTGCATCGTCCAAACCACTGGCTTCAATAGTCCAAGTTTCAGAACCATCTCCATTATCAGGGATGTCATCTACTGACAGAACACCGTAGTGATACTTACCTACTCGATCTGCAAATATTAGCTCATCTTTTCCATCTTTATCAATATCTTTAACTATTAAACGTATAGGCCTTACATCAACATTATCCTGATCGGTAATTTGAAAAGTTGAATTGGGTGTAAAGCTTCCAAATCCATCATCAACACCTAAATTATCACTGCCATCTCCCACAACTTCGTAAACAATAATACGAGGGGGATTGGGATTACTTGTTGCATCAAGATAATTGGCAGGAGCAAATATAATTTCGGGTTTGCCATCACCATCTAAATCACCCCAAGTAAATCCAGGCCATGTATTTTGTAAAGGTATGTCAACAGTTGCGCCCCACACAGAATCCCATGTTGCAGTTGATTCATTCCACTCGAACTTGTACACCTTAGGAATTAATTCCCCGTCTCTATCAATGAAATTGGCATTGCAAGCATAAATTTCAGGCAATCCGTCTTTATCAAAATCTACACCTGCTACAATACCACCAAAACCTCCGCCTCCAGGCTCATAATTAAGGGTGTGAATAGTAGAAGTTCTGTTAAAAACGTCTTGTGCACTTAGGCTTGCTACAGCTGAAAGGAAAAGGAAAACGGTAAGAAATTTCTTCATGTAACCTCCGGACTTTTATTTAAAAGAATATTATTTAAAGGTCTTTAATAACTTAAACCATATTTCATATTTTCGCAACTATTAATCAATATTTATTAAAAATTGAAAAAAAAATTAGGTTATCAAACGACAGTATAAAATAATTAGTACATATTTATTCATGAAAGCTACTACTCATACTGCATGAATTTTATTTAAATATGTCCCCGTTCAGGACTTTTAGGGTCTACTCCCTTAATTTAATTGGAAATTAACTAAACTAAAAAATTATAAACTATATTTCTCAGTCTACCATAGCCAAATATTTATCAACCTCTCTAAATGCATTAGATGAGGTATAATCTTTTTTTATCTTCTCAAATAAGTCTTTAGCATCCTCTTTTTTCCCGGCTTTAATATAATTTATTCCGGCTTTTAGTAGGTAATCAGGGTTTAACACATCTTCGCTTGAAACTTTTGAAGCTTGCCTGTATAAATCGGCAGCTTTGTCAAAATCATTTTTATATGCATAGTAACCAGCCTGCCCGGCTAATGAAGCTGCTTTGAAAATAGCAATACTTCCATCATAGTCTTCATAATATTTAAAAGCGTCTTCAATTTTATCTAACATAAAATATGAATTTGCCAGATAGATTTTTGCTATTTCTCCATTTTCAGTATTTCCATAATTTTCAACAATTTTTTTTAAGCCTTCAACATTTGTACCCGGCTTCCCTTGAATTGCTTGAAGATAAGATCCATTATTATACAAATCCATAACTTTGCCTAGCTGATCACTGGCTTTCAAATTATTTTCATTTTTATTTTGAATATAGAAAAACACAGCAGCCACCAATACTAAGAAAGCAGCTCCATAAATTACTATTCTGTTTTTGTTCTCCTGAAAATAGCCTAAAACTTTGTAGTACGTTACAACCAGTTTATCTTCTTTAATTTGCTTTTTAGATAATTTTTTCTTTTTTGTTAACATTACTTTCCCTGTAAAATTATATTAAACTCAGATAGTAAATATATAAAAAAACAATATACACTGTAAACTTAGTTCAAAAGTCAAAAATCAAATCTCAAAACCTTATCGTTAAATTTTTTGACTTTTGATGTTTGAATTTTGATTACAAATTGTGCGCCCAGAAGGACTTGAACCCTCAGCCTTTGGAACCG
>CAZRMA010000066.1:0-12672 GCA_964600655.1 uncultured Ignavibacteriaceae bacterium | reverse complement strand
ATAAGCTGGGATTAACTGGTCCCGCTATAAATGTACAGACAGCATGTTCCACTTCCCTTGTTGCAATTGGTCAGGCTTATCAAAGTTTAATTTCCGAACAATGTGATATGGCACTTGCCGGAGGAGTATCGATTACATTCCCCCAAAAAAGAGGTTACTTTTTTATAGATGGAAGTATCGGCTCAGTAGATGGCCACTGTAAAACATTTGATGCAGATGCAACAGGTACAGTGTTCAGTTCCGGAGCTGGTATGATAGTTATGAAAAGACTCGAGGATGCAATTAAGGATAATGATTCTATTTATGCTGTTATTAAATCTGTCGCAATAAATAATGATGGAGCAAATAAAGCCGGATATATGACTCCTAGTGTTGAGGGCCAGTCAGAAGTTATTCAAAGAGCGCATAAGTTAGCTGGAATTAAAGCAGATACTGTAAAATATATTGAAGCTCATGGAACAGGAACACCAGTCGGCGATCCGATTGAAATTGCAGGGTTGGAAAAAGCTTTTCGTTTATCAACCATTGCTAAACAATTTTGCGGAATTGGTTCAGTTAAGAGCAATATAGGCCATACCGATGCTGCAGCTGGTGTAACTGGTGTTATTAAAACTGCTATGGCTTTGAAACATAAAATTTTACCTCCAAGTTTGCACTATAAAAATCCTAATCCTAGAATCGATTTTGCGAATTCACCCTTTTATGTGGTAGATAGATCTATTAGTCTTGAAAATGAAAAAGGGCCAATCAGAGCTGGTGTAAGCGCGTTTGGTGTTGGCGGGACTAATGCACATGCAATTTTAGAAGCCTATTCTGATAATTCTATTAAAGACTATGATAATTCAGAAAAGCAGCTACTTGTTGTTTCTGCAAAAACTGAAACTGCTTTGAGAAATAATATGACTGCATTGATGAATTACCTTAAAAATAATTCCACTGAATCGATAGCCGATGTAGCTTTCACATTGTGGGAAGGTAGAAGACAATTCGAATGGAGACAGTTTGTAGTTGCTGAAAATTGTAACCAGGCTTCGGAAGAAATTGAAAAAATTATTCAATCAGGAATAAATAAAGCTAAAGCCAATGAAAAAGATAAGCCGCATCTGGTATTTATGTTTCCCGGACAAGGAGCCCAGTATGTTAATATGGGTAAAGGATTATACTATTCTGAAAAAGTTTTCAAGGAAACAGTTGATCATTGTGCGGAATATTTAATACCGCTACTGGAATTGGATATTAGAGATCTGCTTTATCCGGAAATAAATAATGATGAAACAGCAAAAAAACTTGAACAAACAGTTTATACTCAGCCTGCTTTATTTATTGTGGAATATGCGCTTGCACTAGTATTATTAAGCAAAGGAATTCAACCAGCTTCAATGATTGGACATAGTGTCGGAGATTATGTCGCTGCTAGCCTTGCAGGTGTATTTAAACTTGAAGATGCACTCTATATTATTGCAATGAGAGCCCGGCAGATGCAAAAGCAGGAACCTGGAAGTATGCTTTCAGTGCGTTCTAAAGAATCTGAAATCAGCAAGTATCTAAATGAAGATATCTGTTTGGCAGCTATTAATTCACCTAATCTTGTTGTGCTATCCGGTCCAACAGAAAAGGTTAAAGAGCTATCTACTAAGCTAACAGAAGCAAAAATTGAAAACAGAGTTTTATTTACTTCACATGCTTATCACTCAAAAATGATGGAACCGGCAATTCCGCCATTTGTTGATGAATTTGCAAAAATAAAACTTAACAAGCCGACTGCGCCATTTATTTCAAGTATGACTGGTAATTGGATAACTGATGAACAAACCACTGATCCAAATTTCTGGGCCCAACAGTTAAGAAATACAGTTCGTTTTTCAACAGGAATTCTTGAACTTCAGAAAAAGAATAATCTTGTTATGATTGAATTGGGACCAGGACGAGCACTTTCGACAATGGCGAGCCAGCATAAGAAAGAAAATGGAAACCAAACAATCATTACTACACTTATCCAACCAAATGAGGATAATGATGATACAAGTAATGTTCTGAGTGCAATTGGAAAACTCTGGACATCTGGTCTTGTAATAGAATGGAACAAATTCCATTCAGATAAAAGAAGAAGGTTACATTTACCCACTTATCAATTTGATCATAAGAGTTATTGGATTGAAGTTCAAAAGAATATACAGGATAAAAATGCAGGAAATACTTCAAAGCAAATTCCAAGAAAAGTAAAAAAAATAGTAATAAAACCAGGAGTAAAAAAAGTAGTGCAACAAAATGTTATGACCAGGAAAGAATATATAATAAACATTATTAAAGATGTTTTAGAGGAATTATCCGGAATTAAAAAAGCAGATCTGGATGAAACGAAATCATTTCTTGAACTAGGTTTTGATTCTCTTTTTATGACTCAGATTAGTCTGGCTTTTCAGAAAAAGTTTGAAATGAAAATTACTTTAAGACAACTTTTAGAAACAACTCCCACTATTAATTCTTTTTCAGAATTTGTTGAAAGTAAGCTTCCTGAAGGTAAATTCGAACCACCAAAGCAAGAGGTAGTAATTGAAGAGGAGAGTGAAGAAATTATGGAAGAATATGAAGAAATATCATCTGAAGAAAATCCGCGGCCAGAAATGAAGTTTAACCCTGGTAATGGCACTGTTGAAAAGCTTGTCTACGAACAACTTGAAATTATGAAAAAGCAGCTTGAAATGCTGGGTGGTAGAGGAACCACAAGCACCTCTGTGACTTATCAGGAAAGGAAAGAGAAAAAGTCAGAGACACAGGCACCAGCCGCTACAGTTGTAGCGTCTGCTCCAAAAGATTCCGCAACGAAACCATCAAAAGAAGAAAAGGAGAAAAAAGTTTTTGAACGATTTGGTCCATATAAACCGATAGAGACTAAAAAGGGTGAAGGATTAACGGAACAGCAGCAAAAATATTTGGACAAGCTTACAGGTGAGTATAATAAGAAAACTGCTAATTCTAAGGAACTTACTCAGAAACATAGGAACCACTATTCTGATCCCAGAACCGTTTCCGGCTTCCTTCCTATCTGGAAAGAAATGACTTATCAGGTAGTTACCGAAAGATCAGAAGGATCTAAACTATGGGATATTGATGGAAACGAATATGTTGATGTGTTAATGGGATTCGGTCAATATCTGTTTGGTCACAATCCGAAATTTGTTCGGGATGAAATTGAGAAACAACTTAAACTTGGTTTTGAGATTGGTCCGCAGTCGCCTATTGCAGGTGAAGTTGCGAAAATGATCTGTGAGTTTACAAAACTGGATAGAGCAGCATTTTGTGTAACGGGCTCGGAAGCTGTACTTGGTGCAATTCGAGCCGCAAGAACAGTTACTGGAAGAGATAAAGTTGTGTTCTTCGCTGGCGATTATCATGGAATTATTGATGAAGTGCTAATTAAGACAAACATTATTGGTGATCAGATAAAAACGGTTCCTATTGCTCCTGGTATCCCTAGAGAAAACGTTCAAAGTACAATAGCTTTGGAATATGGAACTGAAGAATCACTTAAAATAATTGAAAAACTCTTGCCTGAAATAGCCGCAGTTATGGTTGAACCTGTACAAGCAAGAAGGCCGGATTTTCAACCGAAAGAATTTTTGCAGAAACTTCGTAAAATGACTGAAGAGGCTAATGTTGCGCTAATTTTTGATGAAGTTATAACGGGTTTCAGATCAACACCAGGTGGTGCACAGGAATGGTTCGGTGTTAAAGCAGATCTTGCTACCTATGGTAAAGTGATAGGTGGTGGATTTCCAATTGGTGTTATTGCTGGTAGTAAATTGTACATGGATGCCTTTGATGGTGGAACGTGGCAGTACGGGGATGATTCGATTCCTGAAGCAGGTGTCACCTTCTTTGCTGGAACTTTTGCAAGACACCCATTATCATTGTCCGGGGCTTATGCATCGTTAAACTATCTTAAATCAAAAGGTAGATCCCTGCAGGAAAATTTGAATAAAAAAACTGTGTGGTTAAGCCAGGAGCTTAATAAATTCTTTTTAGAAAGAAATGTCCCAATTAAATTTATGAACTTCAGTTCTTTGATGTACTATTCATATCCTAAAGATCTAAGTTATTTCAGCTTACTATTTTATGTCCTTCGTCATAAAGGATTACATATTTTAGAAGGTTTCCCAATTTATCTAAGTACGGCGCACAGCGATGAAGATGTACAGTTTGTACTGAATGTCTTTAAAGAAAGTATTATTGAATTACAGGATAATGGCTTTTTCCCAGCTCCCTTAAATGATGAGAATAATTTAAAAATTGATAAAGACGAAAAACAATATAATAAACTAAGCTTTCCTCTTTCAAATGCTCAAAAAGAAATTTGGGTAGCATCACAAATGAGTGATATAGCTTCTTCAGCATTTAATGAATCTGCACGATTAGAAATTAAGGGAAAATTAAACGTGAATGCTCTTGAAAGAGCCTTCAAAAAAGTTATTCAGAAGCATGAATCACTTAGAACAACTTTCTCTAATGACGGAAATTATCAAAAAATAAATGAGTATATAGATTTTAAATTAAAGTTTTCAAACCTGGAGTCTTTGGAAGAAAGCGATAGACGAGAGGAATTGCAGAAAAAGTTAAATGAAGAGACAATCCAATTATTTGATTTTGTCAATGGTCCTTTAATTAGAGCAGAACTATTGAAATTAAATGAGGAAGAGTTTGTTTTAATTATAACAGCTCATCATATTATTTGTGACGGATGGTCTTATGATGTCATGACGACTGATCTAAGTAAAATATATAATGATGAAATTGAAGGGAAACAATCTGAAAAAATTCAGCCAATGCAAATGCGTGAATTCGTAGTCTATTTAGAAAAAATAAAAGATACAAGCGAATATAAAAGCCAGGAAAAATACTGGCAAGAAATGCTGAAGCCTCCTATTAATGAGACTTTCCTGCCCGTTGATAATAAACGACCGGAAGTTAGGACCTTTAACGGCTCGAGGATTACAGGAAAAATAGAAAGTGAGCTCTTTAAAAGAGTTAAAGATTTAAGCTTTAAAACAGGTAACACTATTTTTGTTACTCTGTTATCATGCTTTTCAGTTTTGCTGAGTAAACTTACGAATGAGCAAGATATAGTAACAGGTATACCAACTGCTGGGCAGCAGGTAATAGGAGCTCATGATTTAGTAGGTCATTGCACAAATTTATTGCCACTCAGATTTAATTTAAGTCCTGAATTGAAATTCAAAGATTATTTGACAAAAGTAAAATCACTTGTTCTAGATGCTTATGATAATCAGGAAGTTACTTATGGTGATATTATTAGTAAACTGAAACTTAAAAGAGATTCAAAGAAAACGCCTTTGTTATCTACTATGTTCAATATTGATCCTGCAATTATGGGATTAAAATTTTCCGGTTTAGAATGTCAAATGATATCAAATCCAAGATACGGGTTTCAGTTTGAACTTGGGTTTAATTTAGTAAATCATGATCATGAATGTATCATAGAGTGCGATTATAATACTAATCTTTTTGAAACAACTACAATGGAAAAATATATTAGTTATTATAATTATATTCTTGAGCAAATAACTCAAAATTCAAATATTAGTTTAGGTGAAATTAAGATTTTATCTGATTTAGAAGTCGATGATCTTATAAATTTGTTAAATAATAATGGAAATGGTTAATATAAATGACAGTATACGATTTAATAAAAGAACAAATTAATAATAAAGCTGACCGAACAGCTATTACATTTAAAAATATTAGCTTGAATTATAGGCAATTAAATGAAGAAATAAACAAAATGGCTTCATACCTAATCAATTCAGGTATTGGACAAGGAGATATTGTAGGGATCTCTTTGAACCGTTCTCATGAAATGGTAATAGCTTTATTGGGGATAATCAAAATTGGTGCTATTTATATACCATTAGATCCAGATTTTCCTGCCAATCGCTTAAAGTATATGCTTGAGGATTCGGATTGTAGATTTTTAATTACCGAAAATTCCCTGAAAAACCTATTCCATTACTATAATGGAAAAATCATAAGTGTCGAAGATTATAGAAATTGCAAGGCAGATGAAAAAAAAACAAATTTAATAGAAGATAAAAATGTAGTATATATTCTTTACACATCGGGATCAACAGGCAATCCTAAGGGAGTTCAGATTACCCACGAAAGTTTAGTCAATTTTTTATTATCAATGCAAAAAACACCTGGATTATCTGATAAAGATACATTATTGGCAATCACAACTCTTTCATTCGACATTTCAGGCTTAGAAATTTACCTTCCTCTAATAACGGGGGCTCAGTTAATTGTAGCTTCAAAGGAGGAGACAAAAGATGGGAGTTTGCTTCTTGAAAGAGTTAAAAACGTATCAGTAATGCAAGCTACACCTTCAACCTGGAAATTGCTTTTGGAATCCGGATGGAATAAAAAACTGAATTTAAAAGCCTTATGTGGTGGAGAAGCACTAACAAGAGTCCTCGCTGATAAATTACTGGAAAGAGTTGAGGTATTATGGAATATGTACGGGCCAACGGAAACTACAATTTGGTCTTCTTGTTCAAAAGTTGAGCCCGGAAATTCGATTATTCATCTAGGTAGACCCATTGCAAATACTCAATTTTATATTGTAGATAAAAATAACCGCTTTTGTCCTCTTGGTATTGCCGGTGAACTTCTAATAGGAGGTAAAGGTTTGTCGGTAGGTTACCTTAAAAGAGAACAGTTGACCATTGAAAAATTCATTGCTAATCCTTTTGACAAGGAAAAGAATACTAAGGTATATAAAACAGGGGATCTGGTTAAGTTGACTGCAAATAAAGAATTGGAATATTTGGGAAGAATAGATTCGCAAGTTAAGATAAGGGGGTTCAGAATCGAATTAGGCGAGATAGAAACTCTTATTATGCAGACAAATTTGGTTAAGGACTGCACAGTAGTAGTGAAGGAGTTTAATGATAACGACAAAAAAATAGTAGCCTTTTACCTGCAGAAGGAAATTGATATCAGTGATAAAGGAAATGGAAATACGTCAAGAGAGCAAAAAATAATGGAACTTTTGAGGAATGAACTGAAGAATAAGTTGCCAGAGTATATGATTCCCTCTTATTTTATTAAACTGGATTCATTTCCTCTTACTCCTAATAATAAAGTTGATAGAAAAACATTATGTAATTATGATATTTCAGAACTGGTTGTTCATAATGGTAACGCAATACCACAAACAACTGAAGAAAAAATATTTGTTCAAATATGGGAAAATTTGTTGGGTATTCATAATATTGGAATAGATGATAACTTTTTTGAACTGGGAGGACATTCTATTTTAGCTGCACAAATGTTTGCAGAATTTGAAAAATTAACGGGCAAGAAAATTCCTCTGGCCACTTTATTTACAGCTCAATCTATAAGAGAGTTATCAAAAGCTATAAACAATAATAAAACTGATTCACAATGGTCTTCGCTTGTGGAAATTAAGCGGGGAGAATCTGAAAAGAATCCACTATTTCTGGTGCATGGTGCGGAAGGAAATGTTCTGCTGTACCGTGATCTGGGTAATTATCTTAATTCAGGTCGGCCAGTATATGGTTTACAATCAAAGGGATTAAATGGTTTTGATAGAATTGCTGAAAGTGTGGAGGAGATGGCCGAAGATTATATTAAGGCAATAAAAACCGTTCAGCCAAATGGACCTTATTATTTAGGCGGCTATTGCATGGGAGGTACAATAGCTTATGAAATGGCGCAACAACTAAAAAAAGGAGGAGATGAAGTCAATGTTCTTTTCCTTATCGAAACTTATAACGAATGTTTAGTAGCAAATGGAAATAATCCATCGAATAAAACTAAAGATAAATTGGAAAACATTAAATTTCATTTTGATAATATAAAAAGTCTGAAAGGTCAGGAAAGAACTAAATTCATAAGAAATAAAGCCGAGACATCTTTAGGAAGAACAACTGCAAGAATTAGTAAACTTACGAGCAAAGTAGGACTAAACATCGAGAACAAACCAGAAAGCGGCCAAATTACATTAAGTTTAAGGAAGGCAAACGATCAGGCACAGATTAACTATATTCCTGATACATTTTATGGAAAAGCAGTTTTGCTCAGGCCTAAAGTAAGTTTTTCTTCTGAACCTGATCCAAAGTTTGGATGGGGAGAATATGTTAAAGGTGAACTAAAAATTTATAACCTTGATGTTGCTCCCAGGGGAATGATTGTTGACCCTTATGTAAAAGAAACAGCCAAAATAATCGAAAATGAATTTTGAAATTAAGACTATTCAAATTTTATTTAATTTATAAAATTTAATAGTGAGCAGAATATACTGCCACACTCGGTATATTATTCCTTCATTAATATTCCAAAAAATATTTAGGGTAATAAGTTTTAAGCCAAGTATTCAAACCGTAAGGGTTTACATAAAAAATGTCAAAATAATACCTAAAGAATATTTAAGAGAAGGTTAAGCAATATGTCTAATTACATAGTATTTTTAAGAGGAAATTTTTATAATTAAATAGAAGAACATGCAACCAAATAAAAAATTTAAAGCAGGAGATATTGTAAGGGTTAAACCTATGAAGGAGATTATTCAAACTCTTGATAGTAATTGGTGTTTGGATAACCTACCCTATATGCCGGAAATGATCGAATATTCAGGCAAAACATTTAGGGTGCAACATAGAATTGAAAAAACCTGTGTTGGCAAGCAAGAAGGTGCGCGAACAATGACTACTGCAGAATTCATTAATAATGACGTTGTGTATCTTGAAGGTATGAGATGTTCCGGCGAAAATCATGACGGATGTCAAAGAGCCTGTATGATTTTCTGGAAGGAGGTCTGGCTAGAAAAAATAAATTCTGAACAAAAGAAGTTTTCAAAATCTGATATAATTGAATATAATGGCCAAATTAAGAATGTTGATGGAAAATACTTTTGCCAATCTACTCAGCTACCTATGGCGACAAAAATAATTTCAAAGAAACAAATTTTTATGAAAATATTTTCTGACCTGAATGCTGGTACATTTAATATTTTCAGAGCAACGGGCTTAACTATTAAGCCAATTCTCAGAAAAATTATAAAAAAAATAAAAGATCAACATCCGAAGGGTGTATTGGAAAAGACTCCCGATGAAAAACTTAATTTACAGTCTGGTGATATGGTTGAGGTAAAAAGTTTAAAAGAGATTATAAAAACACTCGACAAAAGCGGAAAAAACAGAGGCTTGCTTTTTGAGCCTGATATGGTAGAATTTTGTGGTAAGAGATTTAGAGTTAGAAGCAGGTTAGAAAAAATGATTCTTGAGAAAAACGGAAAAATGGTCAATGTAAATAATAGTGTTATGCTTGAAAATATTACCTGCAACTGCTTCTATGCGGTTGGGGGATGTCCAAGGAAAGAACTTCAATATTGGCGAGAAATTTGGCTTAAAAGGGTATAGATTAGCTGAAGACTTACTTTTCGAAATATAAATATTGAGTTATGGCGAATTAAAAAGCTTATTGAATGTACTTTTTTACAACGTATTTATACAATGGATAAGATAATGTAAAAATTAGAAACTTACTTGACCAGTTTAGTTGTTTTTTCCATCTATCATCCTCAAAAATCTCAGTTTTTCCCGATTGAAATCTTGATCGATTTGCTGCGAACATATGGCTGGGCTCTAAATTTGCAGAAAACTGACCGTCGTTTTCATCTAATTTTAAATTCATTTTTAGCATATTATTTATTTTTTCAATTACATTTCGAGGATTTTTTGCAAAATTTTCATAGCATATATATAGGCTATTTAAATTTTTCAATTTCTTCATAAGATCAAGATTAAAAAAATTTTTTGCATTCCAAACTAAAATTTGTTTTAAGCTACTTCGCCTATCTCTTACTTCATGTCTTATGTCTTTCTGAATTAGTGAATTTATCAACCCTCTTGGATCCCTGATCATAAATATGGGATACAAATCAATTTTTTTAGAAAATGAAAGCGCTAATAATATCCTGGGAAGTCGGGAAGTATCAAGTAGTATTTTTCTACCGGTAACTTTGGCTATTGCTTCATACATTTTTTCATAATGGTTGAGATAATAGTCTAATGATTTTTTAAACTCTTTATCGTCCTTATTCTTTAAATACTTTCTCAGTTTGTAATAGTTGGAACGTTTCTCAAATTCTATTATCTTCTTGCTTATTTCATCAGTATTGTTTTCAGGAAATGATTTAAGATATTCTTCAGTAACTTTATTCCAAAAATTGCAATTCTCAAATTTCTCTCCACAACTACAAATACTTTTTTTGTCGTTTCCTTTTACCCAAAATTCTCTAATTTCTCCTATAAAAAATGCCTGCTTTGATGTTTCCATAATGCGGGCCAGTATAGTTGCTCCACTTCTCCAAATTCCAGTAAAAAACACTACTTTGATTTTTCCCATGTGAATTTGATTCGCTCCGACTTAATTATTTAATGAATTTATAATTCTTACTTACAAGCCAATTAAAATTTTAATTCTTAAAATAAAGTGAACAACGAGGAATGTTTTAATAAAGTTCCCGTAATAAACTTAGTTATTTCAGAATTTATTGAAGTTTAATGCATTTAAAAAAGTAATATTGTTAAATATAATTAAAAATCCAATGATTTTTAGACAAAAGGTTTAATTGCTCGTCGTATATAAAGGAAGTCTTAAATCTATATTTAGGCATTTGTCTTTAGTTACTGAATAATGATATTATCCTAATATGACTATTTGCTAATATCGTTATAGTCAGTTTGTGTTAGGGATTAAGTTTTGGCAGGTTGGTTGAAACGAAATTAATTCCTTAATTTTAAACTATGAATTATTGATTTAATTATCTGCAAATTCATTTTAATTGGTGACATTTAGAAAACAAACAGTAATAAAAAATGAAATATGTCATATTGGTTATTTTAATGATGTTAATTCAGTTTAGCCTATTTAGTCAAATACCGATCACAATAATGACTTATAACACAAGTGACGATGGATCAACCTGGGATGGCACAGAGTCACGTTTAACTAATTTGTATAATGTTATAAATCCAGTTAGTCCGGACATTATAGTTGCTATAGAAATTAATATCAGTAATACGGGCACATTCTTAAATAAATGCCTTTCCTCAGGTTATTCAAAAGCGGCATTTATTCCTAATACCAGCGGCTATGATCAAACAAATAATGGCGATGATTATAATTGTAATTGCTTATTTTATAAATCTTCTGAATTTAGCAATGTTACTCACATTGTGATTCCAACATACGACTCTCCTAGGTCTGCACCATCAGATACAGGAAATTGGCGGTTTCGTTGGACAGATAGGTGGGAGTTAATTCAGACTGGCGGCAACTCTTTAATAATTTATGCAGTCCATTTAAAGCCCGACGATTGGAATGGTTCTTCAGGTGGAATTTATTATTATACCGGCGATCAGGGCGTTACTGATAGAGCTACTGAAATAAGTTATTTACTATATGACATTGAGCATAATTTAAGTTCAAATGATAACTTCATTGTTGTCGGTGATTTCAATACTAACTCTCCATCAGAAGGCGCCTATACAAGTTTACTTTATAACCAGGGAGGATATTTCCACGATCCTGCAAATGATTCTCCCCAACATTTAACTGATAATAATTGGAATGCAACCTATTGGGATCCTGCTTTATCGTGGAGTTCCAGAGGTTTGGATTATAGATTTGATATGATATTGGTATCCGCAAATGTTTGGAATGGTAGCAAGGGTGTTGTTTATAAAACCGGTTCCTACACTGTTGACGGTAATACTAATGGAAGCGGTCCGGGTTCAAGTAGTGATTTGTATTTAGCATCTGACCATTTGCCTGTTTATGCTACATTTAATTTTACTGATAATCCATCTCCTGTTGAGTTGGTATCTTTTAGTGCAAAAGTAATAGACGATAATGTTAATCTCACCTGGAACACAGCAACTGAAGTAAATAATTACGGCTTTGATATTGAAAGATCATTTAATAATGGAGTATGGCATAAAATAGGATTTGTTAATGGAAACGGAACAAGCAACAGTCCTCATAATTATAATTTTCAAGACAATAATTTATTGACGGGAGAATATATTTATAGACTTAAACAGATTGACATTGATGGTAAAATCAAATATTCGGAGACTCTTATAATAAATATTAATTCACCTCTTCATTATGATTTAAAGCAGAATTATCCCAACCCTTTTAATCCTGTTACTTTTATAAAGTACTCACTACCGTCTGATGGATTTGTGAGTTTAAATGTATATGATATCCTTGGCAGAAAAGTGGCAAATTTAGTTACTAGGAACCAAACTGCTGGTAATTATTCGGTAAGGTTTGATGGATCTGATTTATCTAGCGGGCTCTACATTTACCAATTAAAAATTAATGATTATGTGGCCACTAAAAAACTTCTTCTAATGAAATAGTATTTTAGAGAAATTGTTCTTCTATCTATTTACACTACAGCCTGCAAAAATAATTTCTATGAAATACTATAAGTGGAGGTAAGGAGATGCTTATCTAAAGACGATGATTGCATTTCAACTCAATTAGACACAGATAGTAGTAATAATTTATTAGAATCCGTATGGAGGAAGCTACCGCTCAAGGTGACTCAAGAAATAGGGG
>CAZRMA010000065.1:0-12795 GCA_964600655.1 uncultured Ignavibacteriaceae bacterium | reverse complement strand
AATAATAATTAAATCTAAAGGTATTAAAAATACTTTTAAATTTTCTTACTTGCGCTTTCTCTGTTGTTGAGCTTTTGTATTTTGTTCCGCAGTTTCCATTAGTTTCTGCATAAACCCTTTTTTCTTATTTGGATTTTTTACCGGCACTAGCTCCATTCCGTCATGTTTGTGGTTTATGTAATATTGTTGTGCAATTGAAAAAACGTTGAACATAAAATAGTATAAGTTTAGCCCCGAAGGGAAAGACATGAACATTAAAGTTAACATTACGGGCATCACATACACTAATGCCTGCTGTTTGGGATCCTTTGTGCTCATCTTCTGCTGAACAAAAGTTGTTACTCCCATTAACAATGCCAATCCGCTTATATGCTGTATTCCGAATAACGGAAGCTTAAAACCCAAATCCAAAATCTCATCGGGGGCAGATAGATCCTTAATCCATAACATAAACGGCTGCTGACGAAGCTCAATCGCTATTTTGAACAAGCCCCATAAAGCGACAAAAATCGGCATCTGCAATAATAACGGCAAACAACCGCCTGCAGGGTTCACTCCATAAGTTGAATATAGTTTCATGGTTTCTTTTTGCTGTTTCTGCTGATCGTCCTTATACTTTTCTTTCATCTCATTTATTTTGGGCTGAAGCATCTGCATTTTTTTCATTGATTGATAGCTTTGCTTGGTCAGCGGATACAAAACAAATTTTATTATCAATGAAAAAACAATAATTACAAAACCATAATTCGGTATAAATGTATGCAAAAAGTTAAACAGCGGTAATAGAATATATTCTGCAATGGGACGAACGATAAACTTTAATCCAAAAAAACTTCCGAAATCAACGATCGCTTCTAAATTGTGCCCGTAGGTGGACAAAATATCATAATCAACCGGACCGATATACAGCAAGAAAGATGTTTTTTCAAGGGCCTGATTTTTAAAAGGAATTATTAAGTGTGCGTTGTAAAATTCTTTAATCCCAACTTTGTTTACTGTTTTTTTGGTTCCACTTATATATGCCCCGTCGACGCCTGATGGATTTTTCGGTGCAATTATCGCAGCAAAATATTTATTCCTTACACCAAGCCAATCTATTCTTCCGTTAAAATCTTCTTTCGTTGCTTTATCGTCATCCTTTGCATCAACCACCACTTGTTCCCCGCCATAATAAACACTTGCATCGGAATAGTTAGCTTCATCCACTGAATTTCTTTCTGTAAACCGAATTCCGTTTCCCCAAACCAGGTCGTATGCATTGTTGCTGATAAGATTATTCATTCCCACCATTTCAACACTGCTGTTTATACTGTACTTATTTCCATAAAAAGTAAAAATTTTATTTATGTACTTTCCTGTACCGGCACTTAATTTAAAAGATATTGTTACACTATCCTCTCCAGATAATTTATATTTTAATTTTCTTGCATCAGTAGTAAAAAATAAATCACCTGTATTAATTGCTTTACCATCTGCGGTTACAAAGGCAAGATCATAGGAGCCCCCGTCTTCATAATTGATTAGCTGTACACCATATTTATAAGGATTCTTTTCTTCTTCTCCCGCAGAGTACCAGTTATTAAATTTTTTCAAATAATAACGAACGAAATTTCCTCCTTTTGTTGATAGCTCAATTATTGCGAGATCGTTTTCAATAGTAATGGTTCGTTCATTTTTCTTTATTGTGTCTGCAGAAAAATATTTTCCAAAATCGGTAGGAGCCGTTTCAGCTAGCGGAATGGCCTTCTTTTCAACTTTTTTCTCCGCTTCTTTTATAATTTTGGAAGAATCTGCCACAACCTGGGTTGTGTCTGTCCCTTTAATATTTTTTTTATATTGATCGGGAGAAGGGGCATTTAAATACATCCATAAAATCAGGATCGCTCCAATAAGTATGAATGCAAATGTTGTGTTTTTATCCATTAATTATTCCGTTAAGTTAGGGGATCGTACCCACCCTTATTAAATGGGTTACACCTCAAAATCCGCCAGATTGACTTTGCCCCACCTTTAAGTACACCATACTTTGTAAATGCTTGAATAGCATATTCTGAACAAGTTGGGTAAAAACGGCACGAAGGCGGCAGTAGTGGTGATATAATTTTTTTATAAAGTTTAATTATAAAAACAAAAAAATATTTCATTTTAAAGACAGCCCTTGAGTGTTTCAATTAACTCAATCATATCCGGCATAATATCTTTAAGTTTCAATTTTTTATTTTTCTTTGCTGTAAGCGCATTTGCTGAAAAAACAACCTTTAAAATAATTTTTTTTTCTTCTGTAATATCCTTTAAAGTTTGTTTGTTTAATCTATAAGATTCTTTTATTAATCTTTTAACTCTATTTCTCCAAACGGCATTTCCGCTTTTTTTTGAAACCGCCGCCGCTATTTTAACTTCAGGCCCAGCATCATTGCGTTGGATAATAAAACTTGCTTTTAATTTTCTATTATTGGATAAGATTGTTTTGCCAGAAGCAAAAATAATTTCAAAATCTTTTTTACTTTTTATCCTTTCTTTTGCAGAAAGACTAAAATGCTTCAATAGAATTATTTCTCATCACTAACGGTTAACTTTTTCCGGCCTCTTGCACGTCTTCTAGCTAAAACTTTTCTACCGTTTTTTGTTTTCATTCTTTCTCTGAAGCCGTGTTTGTTTTTTCTTTTTCTATTGCTCGGCTGAAATGTTCTTTTCATATCATACTCCTTTTTACAAAAAGACTGTAAAAATAGCTATTGCAAGCTAAATAAACAAGATAAAACCGTTGGTGAAAGTTAATACAGAGCAAATAAGAAATATATTTTAAATAATCATACAATTAATTTGCACAAGGGTTTTAGACTTCTTATTTTTTAGCACAATTAAGCTCTTAAAAATAATGTTAATATCTTGTTAATATTTCAACCACGTGAAAACGTTTCACATGCAGGGCGCCCAAAGTAATCGTCAAAAGACAAGCATTTATTTGTTGATTAATTAAAAAGAGGGCTCTAAGCCGCTTGCAAAAAACGGCTTACGGGCGGTTACTTAATGTTGACAACTTGTGGGTTGTTCTTCCGGTTTGGGCATTTTTTTAGTATAAATCTTTTTATTGTTTTATAAAATTAACTTTTTGCTTTGTGGATAAACATTTATGATTGTAAGCGAACCAATTAATAATCTCACCGAATTAAAACCAAATCAAGTTTGGAAAGAATGCTTAAAAACCATTAAAGATAATGTTACAACCATGACATTTAATACATGGTTTCTGCCTATTAAACCGCTTGAATTAATAGACAATACTTTAAAAGTGCAATTGCCAAGTCAATTTTTCTGGGAATGGATTGATGAACATTACAACGCTCTTATCAATAAAACTCTGAAAAAAGTGTTGGGCGAAGAATCTAAATTAGCTTATATAATTTCGGAAGAAGTTGATATACAGGATGACGACGTTAGAAAAAATGAAGGAACGACAGTAATCCAGAAGCCTGAAGAAAAAAAAGTAATTCCGTTGTTCGAAACTTATCTAAATTCTCGTTATACATTTGAAAACTTTATTAAGGGAGAGGGAAATCAACTTGCCCGTGCTGCCGGAAGTGCAATTGGGGATAATCCAGGGGGAACGTCGTTTAATCCTCTTTTCTTATATGGCGGTGTCGGTTTAGGCAAGACCCACCTTATACAGGCAATTGGCAACAAGATTATCAATAATTTTCCGGAAAAAAAAGTTATCTATCTTTCTTCCGATATTTTTACCGTCGAATTTGTTGAAGCCATTCAATCTAATACAGTTAATGATTTTTCAAACTTTTACCGCAACATGGATGTTTTAATTATAGACGACATTCAGTTTTTAATCGGCAAAGAAAAAACACAAGATCTTTTCTTTCATATTTTTAATTCACTTCATCAATTAAGAAAACAAATTATTCTTTCCAGCGATAAACCGCCAAAAGATCTTAAAGGCTTGGATGACAGATTAATTTCAAGATTTCAGTGGGGTTTAACCGCGGATATTCAACCCCCCGACCTTGAAACCAGGATTGCAATTCTTAAGCGTAAAGCGGATGATTACGGCATGACTATTTCTAATATGATATTAGAATATATCGCCGCAAATATAACTTCTAACATTCGTGAGCTTGAAGGATGTTTAATCAAACTGCTTGCCAATGCCTCACTAAGTTCTAAAGAAATTAATATAGATCTGGCAAAGAAAACAGTTAAAGAAATTGCAACCGACAGAAAGGTAAACATCACAATAGAAAATATTACCAAGGTTGTTTGTTCTTATTTAAATATTGACGAGAATAAAGTGCGAGATAAAACAAGAAAAAAAGAGGTTGTATTGGCAAGACAGGCAGCAATGTATTTATCTAAGGAATTAACTAAGTCTTCTCTAAAAACAATCGGATTACATTTTGGGGGAAGGGATCATTCAACCGTTATTCATGCCTGCGGGGCAATAGATCACTTGCGGCTTACAGATTCAGCTCTTGACGAAATGATCGAAACACTTCGAAATCAAATTGAAATAAGTGCCTCATAATAAAATCTTTATAACGGCCTTTCTCTTTCATAAACAATATAATCTGTAACCGGCGGGCTCGCCCAATTACTTCTCAACAATAAAGCTATCTGTCCTCTGTGGTAAGATGAATGATTTGTTACATGTGTTAAAATTTGAGCAATACTATTTGTAAATTCCAATCCTTTGGAGTTTTGATATTTTATTTTCTTTTTAAATCCTTCTTCGGCCAGTGATTCAATAAGCTTCAGCCATTCTTTTGAACTTTTATATGATAATCCCCTCATATCTTCAATTGAATATTTGTTCCAAAAGTTTTGAGATGCTTGGGCAGGATCGTTTATTCTTTTAAACCAGTTTATTTGAGCATTAATTATATGGCTCATAACTTGAAAAGCTTTTTCGTTTTTCCCTTCAATCTGGATTAAAGATTTTATGCTTTTTTCGTTTGCCCAATTATTATAGTTAAACAAAATTACAAAATGCTCTTTCATGTTTAACCTGCTTTCCGTTTAATAAAATTTACAAAACAAGATACATTTAAAAGCTAAATTAATTCTGTTTCTGAGGGGATGTCGGTTTCTTCATCATCCGAAATCACTTTTGCTATATCTGCAATTGAGTCAGCATCCTTTAATCTAATTACCCGAACCCCCTGGGTGTTTCTTCCCATCACCCTAATGTCGGAAACGCTTTGCCGAATTACCATTCCTTGAGTTGAAATAATAACAAGTTCGTCTCCATCAACAACTTCCATCATTGCCATCATCTTGCCAACCTTTTCGCTGGTTTTAACAGTGATGACTCCTTTGCCTCCACGCCTAGTAATTCTATAATCATTTATATCAGACCTCTTGCCGTAACCTTTTTCAGTAACAACAAGGATGGTGTCTTTACGCTTAATAACAAGTAACCCAACAACCCTGTCTTCTTTTCCCAGCCTTACACCTCTGACGCCTGTTGCCGTTCTTCCCATGTCCCTAACATCTTTTTCGTGGAACCTAATTGCAAAACCAAGTCTTGTTCCCAAAACAATATCATTATTTCCATCAGTCATTTTAACAGAAATAAGGCTATCCCCGGCATTTAAATTAATTGCATTGATTCCGCCTTTCCTAACATTACCATAAGCTGAAAGAACCGTTTTTTTAATGGTGCCTTGTGATGTTGCCATAATTAAATAATGATCTTCACTAAATTCTTTAACGGTTACAAAAGCAGTGATGTTTTCATTTTTATCTTTTTCCAAAAGATTTATAATCGACCGGCCTCTGCTTGCCCTTCCGCTTTCAGGAATTTCATGAACTTTAAGCCAGTAGCACTTCCCTTTATCTGTGAAGAACAAAATATATTGATGCGTGGAAGCAATAAACATATGCTCAATAAAATCATCGTCTTTTGTGCCTGCACCTGTAACTCCTTTGCCCCCCCGACCCTGTTTACGATAGCCACTAACAGGAAATCGTTTTATAAATCCTGTGTGCGAAATTGTAACCACCACATCTTCTTCGGCAATTATATCTTCAAGCGAGAACTCCTCATAATTATAAATAATTTCCGTCCTTCTTTCGTCGCCGTATCTTTCCTTTATAAGAAGAAGCTCATCTTTGATTATTAAATATCTTTTTTCTTCGTTATCCAAAATACCTTTTAATTTTTCAATCAGCTTGATAATTTCTTTGTATTCGTCTTCTATTTTCTTTCTTTCAAGGCCTGTTAGTCTTTGCAACCGCATATCAAGAATTGCTTTGGATTGAATTTCACTCAACTTGAATTTTTTCATCAAGTTGTTTTTGGCAGTTTCAACATCTCTTGATTTTTTAATTGTTTCTATTACTGCATCAATATTATCGAGAGCAATTATGTATCCCTCTAAAATATGTGCCCTGCGCTCGGCGGCATCAAGTTCATACTTGGTTCTTCTTATAAGAACATTCATGCGGTGCTTAATAAAATGCTGCATCATTTCTTTAAGTGTCAGCACTTTCGGAACACCGCCAACAAGCGCCAGCATTATTACTCCAAAAGTAGTTTGCATTTGCGTGTGCTTAAAAAGCTGGTTGAGTACTACTGCGGGTTGCGAATCCCTTTTTAGCTCTATAACAACACGCATCCCGTCTCTATCTGATTCATCCCTTATGTTTGAGAGGTCATTTAGCTTCCCTTCTTTAACTAAGTCGGCAATTTTTTCAATAAGGTTTGCCTTGTTAACTTGATACGGAAGTTCGGTTATAATTATGTTTTCTCTATTGTTTTTTTGTGTTTCAATATTCGCTTTCGCGCGGACAACTATTTTGCCTCGCCCAGTAGTATATGCTTCTTTAACTCCGCTATATCCATATATAATTCCTCCAGTTGGAAAATCAGGAGCAATCACATATTTCATTAATTTTTCTACCGTGAGCTCTGGATTTTTAATTAATGCAATTATTCCGTCGATAACCTCTGTAAGATTTTGCGGCGGAATATTTGTCGCCATGCCAACAGCTATTCCGCTGGCGCCATTAACTAATAGAGTGGGAAGATATGAAGGCATAACCGTTGGCTCTTGAAGAGAGTCGTCAAAGTTAGAAGTAAAGTCCACAGTGTTTTTATCGAGATCTCTTAAAATTTCTTCAGAAATTCTGGCAAGCCTAGCTTCTGTATACCTCATCGCTGCTGGAGAATCGCCATCAACGGAACCAAAGTTTCCCTGCCCATCAACCAACGGATAGCGAAGCGAGAAGTCTTGTACCATTCGAACCATTGAATCGTAAACCGCGGTATCACCATGCGGATGATATTTACCTAAAACTTCTCCCACTATTCTAGCAGACTTTTTATATGCCTTGTTGTGCGCAACACCAAGCTCATGCATTCCAAAAAGCACTCTGCGGTGAACAGGCTTTAAACCATCTCTCACATCCGGCAGTGCGCGAGAAACAATAACGGACATCGAATAATCGATGTAAGAAGATTTCATTTCTTCTTCCAATGATACCGGAATTATTTTTTCAAATATTGTTGCCATAAAAATTTTTTTACTTGATTAATTTTTAAACATCCAAGTTTCTAACATACTTGGCATTCTTTTCTATAAATTCTCTTCTGGGTTCAACAGCGTCCCCCATCAAAGTTTCAAATATTTTATCTGCCGTTGCAGCGCTTTCAAGTGTTACTTGAAGAACTGTTCTTGTTTCAGGATTCATTGTTGTTTCCCACAACTGCAGCGGGTTCATTTCGCCCAGCCCTTTATATCTAGAAATAGTTATCCCTTTTATTGCTCCTTCTTCAATTGGCGCTTCAGGATTTTCTTCTTCGGTTTCTTTTCCATTTGGCTTCATTCTTTTAATTATTTCGTCACGCTCGGTTTCATCAAAGGCATAGTATTCTTGCTTTCCTTTTTTAACCTTGTATAAGGGCGGTTGAGCAATATACACTTTTCCTGAAGTTATTAATTCTTTCATGTGCCTATAAAGAAATGTTAACAGTAACGTTCTAATGTGGCTGCCGTCAACATCAGCATCTGTCATTAGAATAATCTTTCCGTACCTTGCTTTCTCGTGATTAAACTCTGCGCCAAGCCCCGCTCCTATTGCGGCGATAATGGCTTTTATTTCATTATTCTCTAAAATTTTAGTCATTTTTGCTTTTTCAACATTTAATATTTTTCCCTTTAAAGGAAGAATAGCTTGAAACCTTCTGTCTCTGCCCTGCTTCGCTGAACCGCCGGCAGAATCACCCTCAACAATGTATATCTCACAGTGCTCTGGGTCTGTTATAGAGCAATCAGCAAGCTTTCCTGGTAAATTCATGCTGTCGAGCGCATTCTTTCTTCTGGCTAAGTCTCTTGCTTTTCTCGCTGCTTCACGAGCTTCTGCTGCACGGGCACATTTCTCGATTATCTTTTTTCCAACCGATGGATTTTCTTCTAAATACTCAGCAAGTTTTTCTCCAACCAATGTTTCAACCGCTGATTTTGTTTCACTGTTTCCCAGCTTGGTTTTGGTTTGTCCTTCAAATTGAGGTTCTGCAACCTTAACTGAAATAACCGCGGTTAATCCCTCTCTAAAATCATCCCCGGTTAAATTAATTTTACCTTCTTTAATCAAATTATTTTTATAGGCGTAATTGTTTAAGGTTCTTGTTAGCGCTGTTTTGAATCCAACCAGATGTGTTCCGCCTTCATGTGTATTTATATTATTTACATATGAAAAAATATTTTCTGAATAAGTATCATTATACTGAAATGCTATTTCAATTGGGGTTGCGTCTTTTTCTCCCTCTATATAAACTGGTTTATGCATAGACTGCCGAGATTCATCAAGATATTTTACAAATTCAATTAAGCCGCCCTTAAAATGAAATTCTTCTTCTTCCCCACCGTTTCTTTTATCTGTTATTTTTATGGTAATGTTTTTATTTAAATACGCAAGTTCTCTCATTCTTTCTGCAAGAGTATCAAACTTAAATTTGGTCGCCTTAAAAATATCTGCATCAGGAATAAAAGTAATCGTCGTCCCGGTATCGTTTTTTTTCGCTTTATCTATTACAGCAACATCTTTAACGGGGAGCCCTCTTACATATTCCTGAAAATAAACTTTTCCATCTCTTTTTACTTCGGCCTTTAAAGAAGAAGATAGAGCATTAACTACGGAAACACCAACCCCGTGTAATCCTCCAGAAACTTTATATGTGTCTTTATCAAATTTTCCCCCGGCATGAAGAACGGTCATTACAATTTCCAAAGCAGACTTTTTTTCAATCGGGTGCATATCAACAGGAATTCCTCGCCCATTGTCTTCAACAGTGATGCTTTCGTCTTTGTTTATTGTTATAAGTATTTTATCAGCATAACCGCCCAAAGCTTCATCTATACTATTATCAACAACTTCATTTACTAGATGATGAAACCCTCTTGTGCCTACATCTCCAATATACATTGCCGGCCTTTTTCTAACGGCTTCAAGTCCCTTGAGAACATTTATATTTTTAGCACTGTATTCGTTTTTGTTTTTAGAGTTGTCCATATTTTTCCTGCAAATTTATTTAATTAAGCTGTGAGCTTAATCCATTTTATTCTTTCATCATTAAAAAACTTATTTACTTTTCTCAAAATTAATTCCTCTTTAAACTTTAGCTCGTTTCTCCAGGCAGCGTTTTCAACTTTTAAATGAAGGACTTTTTTTTCAACCTTTTTAGGTGTTACTACCTTCTCCCAATCAGGAAAGATTTTATAAAAATTAATAATTACATCTGATTCTTTTATTACTTTTCTTATCCCTGCTAACCCGGGATCGCTTTTTATTATCTCGGCCATGCTTAAAAATTTTTCAGGCATATGCGGTTTCACCATGATGTACTTTAATCACTAAATCATTTTTATCTTTAATTAAAAAAGATAAATTAGTAAAATCAGTTAGTGTAATAAATGCTTGTCCAACATCTCTTAAATACTCACTTATTCGTGAAGATCTTTTCACATCAAGTTCACCAAAAACATCATCCAACAAAAAGATAGGCTTTCTTCCTGTAATTTCTTTAAGGTAAAAAAACTGGGCAAACCTTAAAACAACTTGAAAGGTTTTATTTTGTCCTTGCGAACCAAATGTTTTTAAGTTTAATTTATTTATTTCAAAAACAAAATCGTCTCTATGCGGACCAACTAGGTTAACGGCTCTTCTCAGTTCCTCGTCTTTTTTCAATTTTAACCTCTCTGTATATTTTTCTTCAATGTTCTCAACTTCACAGGAACCATCTAAAGAAAGGTAGTCAATCCTTGGCTGTTCTTCTAACTCCATAATCACACGATAAGAACTTTTAATATACTCATTAAATTCTTTAACAAATTTTATTCTATGTTTTATTATTTCTATTCCTGCTTCTTTTAATTTTGCTGTCCATGCATCCAATTCGTCAAATAAAATATTTCGTTTTTTTTCCTTTATCTGTGTAAGTAGTGAGGAACGCTGTCGTAGTGTTCTGTTATAATCCAATAGAAAGTTTAGATAAGTTTCACTGGCTTGAGAAATAATTGAGTCAACAAATTTTCTTCTGTCTCCGGGCGGACCTAGCGTTATAGAATGATCCATGGGAGATAATATAACCACAGGAAATTTTCCAATAACATCCGAATATTTATTTATCTGTTTGTTGTTTTGAAAAAAGTGTTTTTTGTTTTCTTCTTTTGAATAGTAAATCCTCACGTTATCTGTAGAAAACTCTTTAAATAATCCCCTCAACTCAAAATCGTTTTCGTTAAATCTTAGCACTTCGTTTTCGTTCTTAGAATTATATCCTTTGGTTGTACACAAAAAATAAATTGCTTCAAGAATAGTTGTTTTGCCTTGTCCATTTCCACCAACTATATAGTTTATTTTATCAGAAAAGTTCAGCTCAGTTTTTTTATGGCTTCTGAAATTATTTAGCTGGATGGATGATAATATCATTTTAATTATTTAAGCGCACAGGCATTAAAAGCAGCATTAAATCTTCATCTTCTTTTTTATCAGTCGGTTCTATTATACAAGCTTTTGTCGGTGAATGAAGCTTAAAAATTATTTCTTCATCATAAACATGCGAAAGAATATCGCTAACATATGCTGTGTTGAAACCTATTTCCATTTGTTCTCCATCGTAAACACAGTTTATGTTTTCCTTTGCGTTTGCCCCGTGATCTATATCCTCCGCAGATAATTCCAAATTGTTTTTTGACAACGAAAATTTAACCTGCTTTGAATTTGAAGAAGAAAAAAGCATCATTCTTTTTACGCCCAAAAGAAGTTCGCTCGTTTTTATTTTTAATAAATTTTCGTTTTCCAAAGGAATAACACTGCTGTACGCCGGATATTTTTCACCAATTAATCTTGAAATAAATTCTAAACCTTCTATCTGTATTGATATGTTTGTTTTGCTTAATATTACATTAACATCCCCTTCTCCAAGTTGTTTAGAAAGCACTGAGATTGCCCTTTCTGGAACAATGTACTGCTCATTATTTTCAGAGGATATTTTTTTATTTAAGTACTTTACCAGTCTATGGCCATCTGTGGTTACGAATCGTAATCCTTCGGGTGTAAATTCAAATAAGGTTCCCGTCATTGCGGGGCGCATATCTTCCTTACTCATTGCAAACGAGGTTTGATCTATAGCTTTTTTTAACGCAGCGCCGCTAATTTTTACTTCTTTTTCGGTGGCTATTTTTGGAATCTCAGGAAAATCTTCCGGTGATGAAAAACCAATGTTATAAACTCCGCGGTCTGTTTGAAGTTTTATTTTAGAATCGGTATGATTTGGTGTTTTGGTATCTACTTCAAATTTAATTTGTGTATCTCCCAAGGTCCTAATTATATCAAATAAAAGCCTTGCAGGAATAACCATCTTATAATTGCCATTAGAAGAAATATTAATTGATGCCTTTAAAGCTATTTCTAAATCCGTAGCAGTAACAGAAAGCTCATTCTCAGTTATATCGAAAAGGAAATTTTCAAGTATCGGCATTGGAGTTCTGGAAGGAACTGCCGGAATTATTTTAGACAAGAGTTTCTCTAGAACCTTACTGTTTACTTTGAATTCCATATTATTTTTTCTCCTATTGAAGCATCAAAAAATAATAAAACTCTACACTAATCTCAATTAAATATACCACTTCAATTACCTAATTTTTTGTCTATTTTCTATAATTATATAAATAAAAAAAGCCAGCTTTTAAGCTGGCTTAATAAGAGACATTTTTAACAAATTTACTTTTATGGAGACGTTGTAGAGTTGACTGATAAATCATCACTGCTAGACATTGTTGCAAATAACTCATAGACTCCGTTTAGATAAGTGCTGGAATAAATAATTAAAATTTTTGTTCCTGCGTTGATAGTTATATCCCCAGAAACGGCACCGCTTGCACTCGAAGATGCTGCCCCAACAGGAATTTCATACGTGGTTGAATATGAATATAAACCATTTTGGATTGCTCCAACTGTTACTGTTTTTCCGGCGGGAACAATTACTTCTTCACCCCTAAAATTAATTCTTAAAGACCCAGCAGCAATGTTTTTAAATATAACCTTACTTTCTAGCTGGGATGAACAGCCGTTTAAGAATAGAAATGCCAGCAAAAAAAATGGTAAATACTTTATATATTTAATCATTATAGAAACCTCTTTTGAAGTTTTATATGTAATTCCTATAAGAACCTAAAATAAAAACTGTTAAAAGTTACTTTAATTTATTTTAATAATCAATAAGTTTTATATTCATTACAAATTCTTTACCAACACACTATTAATAATTAATATATATATTTT